>VYDA01000465.1:13880-15312 GCA_009843665.1 Caldilineaceae bacterium SB0675_bin_29
ACCATGAACTGGCCTACTATCGCGACAGTATCGGCTGGGTACGATTTTTGGCAGAGCATGAATTGCTGACGCTGCTCAACCCCCAGATTGACGGGGAGCAGGTCGGGCTCCCACCCTACGACAGACGTGAAGGGGCTTATGTGGAACCGGTTGCGGGCTTGCGGGTCTACGGCATGCGCTACTACGGTAGTGCCACGGCGCCGGTCGTGCAGCGGGTGGCCGAAGCACTTGCGGAAGCTGACGGACAGGGAGTCGAGTACACGATCTTCATGGCGCACGCCGGTGTCGAGAGCGTCCTCGACCATCAGAGTGGCGCGTTGAGCCACCGGGAGCTGTCTCCCCTTCGCCCTTTCGTGGACTATCTGGCGCTGGGGCACTTCCACAAGCCCTATGAACTCGACAACTGGGTCTACAATCCCGGCAGCCCGGAGACCAACTCACTGACCGAGGCGGACTGGCCTGAGCGGGGCTACTATCTTGTGGAGGTTGACACGGAGGCGGAGCCAAAGCACCGCCCGGTCTTGCACGCAAATCCCCGGCGTCCGTTTGAACGCCTTTTCTTCAAGGTGGACGCGTTGGAGACGCCGGGCGACCTTGAAAGAAAATGCCGGGGCTATATCGAGCGCCAGCGCCGCCAGTTCAGGGGTAAAGAGCCGGTTGTTGAGTTGCGGCTGTCCGGCGTACTCCCCTTCGACCGCGGCGCGCTGGACTTGAAACTGTTTGAGAAGGTAGTTGAAGAACAGTACCAGCCGTTGCTCTGTTTTGTGCGCGACGACACGCGAGCGTCGGAGTTCGAAGTGGGGGCCGATCAACGTCTCGGCCGGCGGGAGCTGGAGCGGCAGATCATTACCGGTCTTCTCGAACGGGACAACCGTTTCCGCGACCGAATCAGCGCATGGACCGAACTGACGCTCGCAATCAAACAGTTAGCCGTCAGCGGCGCTTCTGCCGATGCGATTTTGGAGGAGTTGGCTAGGGGAGAGGAGAGGGTTCTGCAGGGAGAAAAGACGCAATGTTGATCCGTTCGCTGACCCTGGAAAACGTCAAGAGCTACGAAAGAGCAAAGGTCGAATTCAGTCCCGGCACAAACGCGATCGTCGGCCCCAACGGTGCGGGCAAGACGTCGATACTCGAGGCCATCGGCTTTGCTCTCTTCGATCATCTTCCCTATAGCCGGCCCGACTTCGTGCGCGCGGGTCAGAGGACGGCGAGCGTGGCGGTCGATTTTGTCAGCGATTACGATGAGCGCGCCTATCAGGTCATTCGAAGCTGCGGCAGCAGCAGCGCCTACACGATCATGGACCCGGAACTCGCCATCAGAATCTGCGAGGGCAAAGCAGAAGTCAAGCATTTCCTGCGCCTTCATCTCGGCATCCAACAGGACACTGAGCCGCAGGAGCTGTTCAGAAACGCGGTGGGCGTGCCGCAGGGC
>VYDA01000447.1:0-2365 GCA_009843665.1 Caldilineaceae bacterium SB0675_bin_29
GTACTACGCCACGCTCATTCCCCTCTGGCCCCTGCTAATTGACAGAATGTCGCTGAGCCTGACCGACGTGGGATTCTTCACCTCCCTCACCAGTTTCATGCTCATGCCCGTTCAGCCCTTCATCGGCTGGCTGGTCGACCGCTTCCCCCGCGCCTGGTTCATGATCCTGGGCCTGATCGGTGCGGCGCTTGGTATGAGCTTCATCGGCCTCGCTCCGACCTATTCTCTGCTCATGGTTTGCGTGGTCTTTGGAAGGTTCAGCAACGCCATCTTCCATCCCCACGCCGCCATGATGGTACGTGCCGCGTCCGGCGGCCGCCACGGTACCGCCATGTCCATCTTCGCCTTCGCCGGCAACATCGGCATCGCCGTCGGACCCCTCCTCAGCGTCGGCGTCGTCACCCTGTTCGGCCTGGAGTCCACCTACCTGATGATTCCGTTCGGCCTGATTGCCGCCGCTGCCATCTACTACTTCATCGGCGTCGACGTTCCCAAAGAACCGTCAGCGTCCAAATCGAACCAAGGCGACGGCAGTCGGTTGGCTTCCGCAGCCCAGACTTTCGTCGGCCCCCTGCTTCTTCTAGCTGTGCTGATGACCTTCCGCGCTGCGATCTGGGGCGGCTTCAGGACCTTTCTACCCATCTTTCTCGTTGACAGCCGCGCTGTCACCCTTCTCATCGGTGGCCTCGGCCTGTCAGCGCTCTCCCTGTTCGGCGCTCTGGGCGGACTGCTTGGTGGCCACCTGTCTGACCGCTACTCCGGCTCGTGGGTCATCGCACTCTCGCTGCTGATTTCCGCCGCGTCAATCGTTGCCTTTGTCAGAACCGACGGCATTCTGAGCCTCCTGATGCTAATCGTGGCCGGCATGGCCCTGTTTGCCAGCCAGCCTGTTGCCACCGTGTTGGCCCAGGAACTCGCCCCCGACCGCATGGCAATGGCCTCAGGTGTGATGATGGGCATGGTGTGGGGAATCGGTGCGCTCTTCGTTACGCCTATCGGCATGTTGGGTGATGTCTTCGGGCTGAACGCCAGCATGTATGCTCTTGCCGTACTGGCCGCGCTGACGGGCTTGGGCTCATTCCTGCTGCCGGAGTTCAGGCAGCGCTTCGGAGGCAGGCTTGGCAAAATCTTTCCACCTCCCACTACTTGATAGAATTCAACGATATGAACTAAACTTCAGTCTGACTGGTCAATACGGCAGTTCAGCCGTATGTGCAGACCCACTTCTCAGCAAGGAGCAGTCTCATGACAACACGAATCCTGTACATTAATCCTCTCGGGACCGACATGTACGACGAGTACACCTATAACATCCTTAAACCCGCCGCCTGCCCGGACACCGAGTTGGTCGTCCGTAGCTTACAGGATGTTCCCAAGACCCCCTACCTGCCCCCGGCAGCCTACTTCACAAATCAGCTCCTTCATGCCGTCACCGAGGGCGAGAAAGAAGGGTTCGACGGCATTTCGATCGGCTGCTGCGCCGACCCGGGCGTCGAAGACGCCAAGAGACTCGTAAATGTCCCCGTCTCCGGCCCCTTCGAAGCCTTGGCCCACACCGCGCCCGCGCTGGGCCGTGTAACCATTATCGCCGGGAGAAAAAACAGCGGCTCCTGGAACCACCTGGTCCACAGATACAACATGGCCCCCTGGCTGGCCTCGGTGCGCGAGGCCCATTTCGCCCATCCCGATCCCGTCATGGCGATGCGCCTGTTAGTACAGGATGAATCGGAGCTGCGTCGTATCGTTGTCGATGAAATGGATCGCGCCGCACGCGAAGATGGAGTCGAACAGGCCAGGCTCGCGCTTGAGGAAGATGGTGCCGACGCAGTCTTCTTTGCCTGCACTCTCTGGTCCGGACTGCTGGAACCTGTCGCCCGCGCCGTTCCCATTACTGTGCTCGACCCCATGATCACTGCGCTCAAGTACATCGAAATGGTTGCCGCCACGCGCAGGTATTACAATGAGTACCAGCTCCAGCTCTCGTTTGCCAGACACTCTCGTTTCCCTGTTTCAGCCGAGGCCGTCCCCTCTTTGAACTGACAGCCGAACGCTAGGCGGCTGTCGACAAACCGGGCCGCATCCGCAACAACTGAAGTCCATTCTTCGGATAAGGAAGTCCCCCATTAAGACAATTCAGGGGCAGCGCAACATTCTGCCCCTGGTAACCCCTGCATCGAATGACAGGAGATCCACATGGACCGCTTCGAAGCCAACGTCCAGGACAATCAGGAGCGCTTTCTCGCAGAACTTCAGGAGTTCTGCCGCAAACCGAGCATCATTGCGCAGAATATCGGCATAGAAGAGACCGCCGACTGGGTCAGCAACCGCCTGCGCAAAGTTGGCTTCGAGTCCAGAGTGATCTCCG
>VYDA01000447.1:2375-11491 GCA_009843665.1 Caldilineaceae bacterium SB0675_bin_29
CGAGATCGGTTCCGGCGACAAGACACTCATGATCTACAACCACTACGACGTCCAGCCGCCAGAACCACTGGAGCTATGGGATTCAGGCCCCTTCGACGCCGAGATCCGCGACGGCCGCGTCTGGGCCCGCGGCGTCTCCGACAACAAGGGCCCGTGGATGGCCCGCGTCCAGGCTATTGAAGCCTACCAGCAGGAGATCGGCGAGCTTCCCTTCCGCATCAAATGGATTGTTGAAGGAGAAGAAGAGGTTGGCAGCCCCAACCTGGGGCGATTCGTCGAGGAAAATCGCGCTCTCCTCGAAGGCGCCGATGCCTGCCTCTGGGAAGGGGGCCGCAGAGACGGCGCCGGCAGACCGGTCATCTCTCTCGGCATGAAAGGAATCGCCTACTTCGGCCTTTCCGTCAGCGGCGCAAGCAGTGACCTCCACTCCATGAACGCCCCCATAGTCGGCAATCCCGCGTGGCGCCTCATCTGGGCCCTCGCCAGCCTCAAAGACGAGAACGAAAACATTACCGTTGACGGCCTGATGGACCACGTTGTAAAGCCCACCGCAGACGAATTGGATTACATCCAGGGAATCCCCTTCGACGAAGAGCAAAACAAGCAGGACTTTGGCATAAGCTCGTTCCTGAAGGGCGCAACCGGCCCGGAAATTGTCAAGCAGCTCCTTTTCGACCCAACCTGCGCGATCTGCGGCTTCCTGAGCGGCTACACAGGCCCCGGACTGAAGACCGTCCTCCCCAACCAGGCGTCGGCAAAAGTGGACTTCCGCTTGGTCCCCAATCTGAACCCCGAGCTGGTGCTGCGCCTCGTCAGAGAGCACCTCGACCGCCGCGGATTCACCGACGTCAACGTCGAGCTCCTGGCGCAGCTCTGGCCCTACCGGTCGCAGGTTGACCATCCGTGGGTGCAGGCCAGCATCTCCGTGGCCCGCGACATCTTCGGCGCAGAACCGGTCGTCTACCCCTCTTCAGCCGGCGGCGGACCCATGTACCAGCTGTGTGGGACCTTCGGCATTCCAGGCATCTCCGGCGGCGGCGCCGGCAACCCCAACTCGAATCTCCACGCCCCCAACGAAAACATATTTGTCGAAGATTACATGCGGGCTATTCGCTATACCGGCCACTTCATCCAGGCAATCGGCAACCTGTAGTTCCTGCTAACGGAGTTCTTGATGTGGAAGGATAAAGTCGCCTTACAAACGCGAGGTCAGCTTGTCACCAGGACTCTTTGTCTGGTTTACGCGTCAGTATCGCACCAACCATACCCGCCTTTACGGGATACGCAATACGAGTTTCGTAGCACGCAAATAACCGGTTCTTTTGCTTGAACCCACACCAGCTGTCAAGTAAGGCCGGCGCTCCTTCCTCCTGCCGGGTTTGGCCCATAAATGAACAGTGATGCCTCAACCGTAGAAGCCGCCCGTACCCGCAAGTGGGTCGCGCTCCTGGCGGTTGTTGCAGGCATTCTGGTCCAGGCCCTCAACCAGAGCACAATTCAGGCTGCGCTGCCAACCCTGTCCCAGGAGCTGGGCACCAACTTCACCACCATTCAGTGGGTGCTGCTCAGCTTCCAGATCACGTTGGCCGTGGTGATGCTGAGCGTTGGCCGCCTCGCCGACATGTTCGGCAAGAGACGCATCTTCATCACAGGTAATCTCTTCTTTGGACTGGCCTCCCTTCTCTGCGCACTCTCTCCCACCGGCTACTTCCTTATCGGTTTCCGCGTCCTTCAGTCCGCCGGCGCCGCCGTCGTCACCGTCCTCTCAATGGCCATCGTCGCCGAAATCTTTCCCGATACGGAAAAGGGGCGTGTACTGGGTATCGCTGCCGGCGCTAACTCATTCGGGCACTTCGTGGGCCCGATTCTTGGCGGCTATCTGATTGGTGCCTACGGCTGGCGGATCGCATTCTTCATTCTTGTTCCATGTGCAGTATTGGCCGCGCTACTGGCGGCGCAGTATCTCCCCGCCTTGTCGCCCTCCGGCACATCCCGGCGCTTCGACATCCTCGGCGCGACCCTTATCGGCGCAACCATGTGTACGCTCTCGCTCGGCCTCTCCTACGGCCAGATCATCGGCTTCGCCCACGTCTACGTCCTTCTTCTCTTTGCCGCCAGCGCCATCAGTTTCGCGGCCTTTCTCTACGCCGAACGCCGAGTTGCCCATCCCGTGCTCGACTTCGAACTCTTCCGCAGTCGCCCATTCACGCTCCACATTGCCATTGCCGCCCTCGCCGGCATCGCAACCTCAGGCGTCACCTTCCTGCTTCCCTTCTTCATGCAGCTTGCGCTTGGCCTCACCATCCTGCAGGTCGGCTTCGTGATGGCCATCGTCTCCATCGAAATCGCCCTGATCGCGCCCGCCGCCGGCTACCTCGCCGACCGCCTCGGCGCCCATCGCGTAACCCTGATCGGACTGGCAACCCTCCTCGTCGGTTTCCTCGTCGCCAGCACCGTCAACCTGGACAACAGTCAGCTCGGTTTCCTCCTGCGCATATTGCCCATGGGTATCGGCATCGGGCTGTTCATGAGCCCCAACAGCACCGTCATTATGGCCGCGGCGCCCGCCGCCCGGCTTGGAGTCGCCTCAGGCCTCATCGGGCTGACGCGCATGATCGGTCAAACCACCGGGATAGCTCTGCTGGGGGCCGTCTTTGCCAGCAACGTAGCCCGCTCTGCCGGCATCGCAGTAGACGTGACCGACGCCTCACCCTTGGCCATCAGTCAGGCCTATCGACTGCAATTCTACATCGTAGCAGTTGTTATCGGGGCTACTCTGCTCTGGTCGTTGAGGTCCAAACCGGAACAACCAGCTTAAGATCGCCAGGCTTCAGTCATGTTGTGCTGCCGCAACTCAGCCCCCAGCGTACCGCTCTTTCCTGGTCTGGAATAACGGCTGAAGTGATTTTCGATCAGAAGAGAGAGTTCAGAACGAAGGGCTTGGTACGAGGAACTGGCAATGAGATTGCGGCGCTCTCTTGGATCGGACTTTAAATCGAAAAGCTCGTCGGGCCCGCTCGGATGCCGCTGGACCAGCTTACATCGCCCCGTCCGCGCCATGCGCACCGTCCCATACTCGCCAAACTGAACCTCCCGCCAGAACCCGCCTCCGTCCGGCTCGACGAAAAGTGGCAGCATGCTTCTGCCCGCGGAATCAGCGTCAGTGGGTAGCTTCGCTTGCCCAGATTCCGCCAGCGTCTGGAATAGGTCCAGGTGATCAACCAGTTCCCCGCACCGCATTCCAGCAGGCAAAACGCCCGGCCAGTTCAGAATCAAGGGCACCCGAATCGACTCCTCCACCATGTTCAAAGGCCGCGTCCCGTTCCCCTTGCCCCAGATGCCGTGATGCCCACAGTTCAGCCCGTGGTCGGACGTGTAAACGACCAGCGTCTTGTCCAACTTGCCTGCCCCGTCAACTGCCCCCACCAGCCGCCCGACAATCTCGTCAACATGGCTGACCGCGGCATAGTACTGGGCCTGCGCTTCACGCTCGCGACCGCGGTCCACACCCTGCGACTCTAGCGCCTGTTTCCCAAACGGGTAGGACTCTCCCCCAGGAATGTCGCCAAAAGCAACTTCATCATACAAACGAACCAGCCTCTCCGGATGCCCGCTCCAAGGCCCGTGTGTAGCGGTAAGACCGACGAGAAGAAAGAAAGGTCGCTGATCGTCTGCCTCTACGAACCGTGTCGCCTGGTCACCAATGATCTCATCGGTGTAGCCGCACATTGCCTCCATCCGCCCCTGATTGCAGAAGTCGCGTGTCCCCTCGTGAAGCAGAGGGTAATCGCTTCCCACACTGAACCAGAAATCGAAACCGGGCGCCGGCTCGTCTTCATTGCCAGCATGCCACTTGCCTGCATGCCCCGTCCGGTAACCGGCCTCCTGCAGCAGCTCCGGCAGAGTCCTTTCCCCCGCCAGCCACGGCCCCCGGTCAAACGCCATCGCAATGTAATCGTGGACGCCATGTTGCGAAGGCGTCAATCCCGTCAGCAGCGAAGCCCGCGCCGGCGAACACACCGGCGTCGGCGTAAACGCGTTCTCCATCACCACGCCCGATGCCGCCAAACGGTCCAGGTTTGGCGTCACGACCTCCTGATTACCATAAGGGCCGCACGCCCACTGCCCATGGTCGTCAGTCACGAACAAGAGGATGTTTGGTTGCCTGCGAGTCGTTGACATGCTACTTCACCCAGCCGTCCCCACGTAGGGGCACCCCTTGTGGGTGCCCTGTTAGTCTTGGCAGTCCAGCACGATACGGGCAGCGCCCCGGGTTACGAACGCGGCCTGACCGGTGTATAATTCCACCGGCCCGCAACAGCCCTCTCGGTTTGCGGCCCGGCCAACCTGCCTCTCCCGAAGGAGAACTCTCGAATGTCGGAATACCGAAAGCCCCGACGCATCCTGTCCCTCAGCCGAGCTTGTTACGGATTCCTCCTGTGCCTGGCCACCCTACCCCTTGTCGCCTGCCAGCTCGCCATCCCACTGCAGGAAACGACGGCGCCCGCACCGGTGAAACACGAGAACCCAACCTCGACCGAAACCTCACCGCCACCTCCCCGAGAGCGCGAACCTGCCTCTGCCGGCCTGATCCAACTCCTGGATCCGATCGACGAGCCGGAATACTACTGCGTGGACGTACCCGGCTTCGGCCGCTCCCTCAATCTGAAGGGCGACCTCACCGCGCACACCTGCAAACCTGGCGCCGACGACGAGATGTTTCTTTTCAACTCGCCAGTAGCGGGACAAATCTCGATGCCCGCGTATGATCTATGTGTGGAAGCGAGTGGGGAAGAACCAGGATCAACGCTGCAACTGGCCGGCTGTTCCGACGCAGCCTTGCAACAGTTCCGGTACGACGACAACGGCCAAATCCGGCTCGAACTGACAACCGCAGCCGGTGAACTCTGTCTGACAGTAGGACCAGAGCCCGGCGAACCCACCGGCGGCCCCAGTCACCTGCGGCGCACGCTTACCCTGGAGACCTGCAGCCAGGTCGATGAACTGCGTACACTCTGGACTGTCGGCTCCCCCAACGTTGTGACAGGAGAGCCATAAGCCTCAAAGTAGACCGTCAATTTTCTTACTTTTTTGGCTTTCAGCGACTGGTAGCCTACGCCCCCTCAACCGGGAACTGACCTAGACCGTAGAGGTATATGTCCGGATCCTCAGGCGGCGTCTCACCGTTCTCAATCAGCGCCTGCATGGCGTTGGCCATAACGGGTCCCAGATAGTGAGGACAGCTGAAATAGAAATCGGCCATCGCATCCGGATTGTCGCCAACCCATTCGTCTCTACCTTCAGCATGGTTCGAGATGATGCCCACCGAAGCAAGACGTACGCCCGCCTTGCGAAAAACCGGCAACTCGTGCGCCAGCGTATGACCCACCACGTGCGCACCCATATCGGCGTAGACCTGGATCTCCTTCGCAGTCTCGAAGCGACCCCAAGCCGTGCAAACATAGACGGAGTCCTTGTAAACACCGGCAAACTTCGGCTCCTTCTTCGCCGCCTCATATAGGTATTCACTCATGATGGGACAGAACGGGTCCTTGAACCGTGCCGACCGCTTGCGCCCGCCGAAAAAGGGCTGATCGTCCTCCGGCCTGAAAAACATCATGTAGTCCGTGTTGATCGTGATGCTCCAGGGCGGCAGCGGCTCCCCTGGTTTGTCCGGCCTCTGTATGCCCCCCACCGAAGCCTCGACCATCGCCCAATGGACCCCGGCCTGCTCCAGCACCCAGCCCACCTGTTTCGCTGCCAGCCATGGCGTTCGCGGCCGCGAACCCTGTCCCCCTCCGTGGTCCCACATGCCGTGCATCGCCGTGCGCAAGACGTTCTGGCCGCCGATACGCAGCAACTTGAACGGCGCAGTCCGGCCAAACGGCGTGTCGAACGCCTCAAAATAGTCGGTCAATTCAACATTGGGCATCTCCAGATCCTCGGGGAAGCGAGCCCCCCAAGTGCCGGAGCCGCCTATCAAAGCATAGCCTGCTGTTGGAATCGTCGTCACTGTATCTTTCCTGTTCTATTCTTGTCAGCTGATTGCGAATGCGGCTCGATACTTGCCAGGCTCTTCATTGCAGTGACGGAGCCAGGCCAGTCATGCCGGTTGGGTAAGGGATTGACTGAAAACTGGCGGCGCAACGCCCAAACTGGTTGTGCATTGGCAGCCCTTGCCGTCCGGAATTGGCATCGAAGCCAGCAGTTCCAATTCCAGGGACAGAGCGATTTCAGGGAATACCTCGGTGTACAGGTGGTTGATGGTACTGTGAATGTCGTGCTCCGGCTCCAACCCGTGAGCGTAGTTGCTTACCATGTGGTAGTAGAGAACATGGATGCCAAGATAACGGGACAGAAGCGGGTTGAGGCAGTCGCCGTGCAGAGTAACGATGGGTGGCCGGTCCGGCTGGAATTCGGAAGCCATCTTGGAGACGGCCATCCAGTGCAGAATGTCGAAATCGGACTCGAAGGTTATCGATTCGGGCACGATCATGGCTACGCGCGTGTCGGCAGGCGTCCGCACCTTTCTGATCTGGCCGCTCTGAGCATAGGGCGCCAGTTTCGACGCCATCAACGTCTGCAGCTCCGGGCAGAAGGGATCGCCGAGTAGGAAGCGGCACTTGGACCACATGCTCTCGTACTGCGTGCCGGGCAGGCCCCGATGCACCGGCCGCGTGTAGAAACTCCACGGCAGCACGACGTCGCCGGGGCGGACGGCGATGTCGCCCTGGCGCCAGTCGGCGATACCGGACGTACCGCCAACCATCATCACCTTCACCCCTGCTTGCCAGATAACCCAGAAACACTTTTCGAAATTGAGGTGATATAGCGAGTCCTCTCCCAAAACCTCGCCGTAAGAGGGAATCCAGATCACGTCGCGCCCGTTTGGCGCGACCAGGTGGACGACCAGCGGCGAAAGCCCGTAAGGCGTGTTCAACCGTTCCCTGCTCGAAACCGTCCATCCCTGTGTTACAGCCCGTTCGAGCACGCCGTCGATACCGTATCCCCAGAGGGGACTTCCGGTGAACGAGGCGAAATCCGCACTGGGCCCGTCGTACTTTACGGTTGGATCTACTTTCGGGTACATGTTGCTTTCCAGTGTGCAAAAAGTTGACTGCCGGCAGTCAACTCAAGTCCTCGACCTGCCAGCGGAACAGATACTTCTCAATTACCTTAACCAGCAAATAGGCCCCCACCGCCAGCGCACTGGCCACGATCGTTACAGCCCAAACTCTGTCTGCTCGGTACTGTGACATCGACTGAACGATCAGATAGCCGAGTCCCTTGCGGGCAAACAGCCACTCTGCAACGACTGCACCGATTATGCTTCCGGTGAACGCGATCTCATGCGCAGCAATATAGTACGGGAGTGCACTCGGCCAGCGTACCTTCGTGAAAATCTCCCACTGGCTGGAGTCCAGAGTCTGCATCCTGTCCAGCAGCACCGGGTCTGCCGATTTCAGCCCCTTTGTCACATTCGCCAGAATAGGGAAAAACGTAATCAGAACCACGATTATGATCTTGGGCAGCGGCGTGTCACCGAGAATAATGATCAGAATACTGGCGATCGTCACAAATGGGACGTTCTTGATAATTACTGTCCACGGCAAGGCCAGCGACTCCATCCACGGCAAATAGAGGAACGAGATAGACAGGGCAATCGCAATCGCATTGGCAACCGCGTATCCGGTCAACGCCTCTACGATCGTGGTCCAGGTATGAGAAGCGAGTAGCTCCCGCTCCGTCCACAATACGTCACCCACCATGTCCGGCGGCGGCAGCAGAAAGGACGGAAAGCCCGTAATCTGTATCGCTAGGACCCACAGGATGGGTACGGACACAAACATTATGAGATAGGCAAGACGATCGTTCATGAGTTGTACCCGGTCGTTAGTGATGCCAATAGAAACGATAACGATGGCCAACACTTTCTCTTCCCATAGTGCCCACCAACTGTCCCTGACAAATGCCTCAGTTGCTCAACTCGACGGCTCGGTAGAGCGAAGTGCGCACACGCGCCACCTCGCGCAGGTAGTTTTCGTCTGTCCGCGAAGCCCTCGAACGCGGCCGCGGCAACCCGACCTCAATGACTTCTGCAATCCGCCCTGGGCGGGCTGACAGCACAACCACTCTGTCGGACAGAATTGTGGCCTCTTCAACACTGTGCGTAACGAAGATTACCGTCTTGGCTGACCTGCTCAGGACGCCGCCCAGCCATTCCCCCATCGCCTCACGCGTCAACTCGTCCAGCGCGCCGAACGGTTCATCCAGCAGCAGAATAGCCGGATTGTGAACAAGCGCGGCGGCAATATTGACCCGCTGCTGCATCCCGCCCGATAGCTGGTGTGGATAGTGATGGTGAAACTCTCCCAGGCCAAAGTCGGTCAGCAGTTCATCCGGTGACAGTGCACCGTCCCGGCCAGTGATTTCCAACGTCATGCTGACATTGCTCAACGCCGAACGGGACGCCAGCAAGGCTGGCCGTTGAAAGGCAACCCCTATCTGGTGCTGGCGGCAGGCGTTCCGGGGCGTGTCCCCGTTGACCCGCACCTCGCCGTCGCTGGGTTCCTCCAGTCCGGCAGCGATGCGCAACATCGTCGTCTTGCCGCAGCCCGACGGGCCTATCAGGGTGACAAACTCGCCGTCCTGAACGGTAAGGCTGACCTCCTGTAACGCCTCAATGTCGCCAAACCTCTTGTTGACTTGCGAAAACTCGATAGTCAATGCGGTTTTCTTCCTCTTCTGCGCCTACTCGCACATGGGTAGTTCCATCTGGCCATACTGGATCAACGAGGCCACCTGCCTATTCCACCGATCGGCCGTCATGTGGCCCAGGGGCAGTTCGTCAGAACCGGCCACAAGAGCCTCCTGAAGCTCGTATCTTCGCAGGGCCTGTTCCTTGGTCAGTTCCACGTCTACCGCATACCTGACCGCGATTTCGGCGGAGTTCTCAGGGTTCTCGATCACATGCCTGAGCCCCTGCATGACAGCCGCCAGATAGCGCCGCACCAGGTCCGCGTTTTCTTCCAGCATCGACCGCCGCACGACTAGGACCTCCGAATAATCGTCCCAGCCCCACTCGCTGAACTGGAACGCCACCCAGTTCATGTATC
>VYDA01000447.1:11501-12680 GCA_009843665.1 Caldilineaceae bacterium SB0675_bin_29
TGATTAGCCAGGCCCCGGTGAAGTCCATCTCCCCCTCAATCAATGGTTCCGGCGAATATCCGGTCACGACAAGCTCAACTTGGTCTGGAGAGATACCGTGCCTTCCCGAAATGAGGTCGAAGAAGTAGCCTTCTCCCTCGTGTAGTCCGATCGTCTTGCCAATGAAGTCCTGCGGCGTCAGCCTCCTTTCGGAGCGCTGGTCCTGGGGCGTGTCGTGATCCAGTCCCAACCAGATGTAAGGGCTGTGCTTGATCATGGCGCCGACGGCAACAATATCTGCCCCATCGTGTCCCGTGAGCAGGCCGGGAATCAGGCTGCCCCCGGCACTGACAGCGAAATCGACACCGCCGTCCATCAGAGTCTGCAAGTGGCCGATACCCGACCCGCCGCGCACCAGTTCGGCCTCCAGACATACATCATTGAAAAAACCGAGTTCAACCGCGTTGTACCACGGCGCGCCGCCGTCATTGAGTATCCAGGACATCCCAACCTTTACCTGGTCCATTCTTTCGCAATTCATCGGTTCCCAGGCGGTATCGAGGTCGGGCAGGAGCTCATTAGTAGTGTAGTTTTCAGCCGGAAAGCTCTCCTCAACACAGGCCAGAAGTCGCTTAAACTCGGCCTCAATATCAGCGGAGTTCCCTGAGACAGCGCCCATCCCTGCCTCCGTGTCGGGGATAAGAACCGGAAAGGTGCAAGCGCTTAGAAGCAGTGCCGGCAATACATACAACAAGAAATAGAGATTAGAGGTGCGCATTCCTTTTTTCCTCCTGGAAAACGTATACGTTGGAGGATCTGTTACTCAAATCTGCTGGATGGTGAAAAAAGCACTGGGCCCCGTAGAAAAGTCCTCAGAGCAGTACGCAAAAAAGACGAGAAGGGCCAAGGACAGGAGCATTGCCCCTACCCTCGGCTTCCCTCTCGAAGGTCATCCTCTAAAGTACGAATTCAGGCGAGTGGCATCCGCTGCGGAGAGAGCCTGGGGAAGACACCTCTCTGAGCACATTCTAGCTCTTCGCACCGACTATTCGCAGGCCTCCAGCTGAAGTTGGTCATACTGGATCATCGAGGCCACCTGCGTGTTCCAGCGCTCCGCCGACATGTGGGACACGGGCAAATCGTCGCTCCCGCGCACAAGAGCTTCCTGCAACTCGAATCGGCGCAGCGCCTGCTCCTTGG
>VYDA01000447.1:12690-15087 GCA_009843665.1 Caldilineaceae bacterium SB0675_bin_29
CCTTGGTAAGCTGCGCGTCAATCCCGTACACCACAGCGATCTCGGCAGATTCATCAGGATTCTCGAGCAGATAGTTCAGTCCCGCAGTTTGAGCGGCCAGGAACCGGCGCACCAGATCGGGGTTTTCCTCAAAAGTCTCCCGACGCACGACCGTCACATCACCGTATCCATCCCAGCCCCAATCGCTGAACCGGAAAGCCACCCAGTTCATGAAGCCCTTCTCCTCCAGCAGCCGCGGCTGGTTCACGATCCAGGCGCCGATGTAGTCCATCGCACCCATTAGAACCGGATCCGGCGTAAAGCCCGCCTCCATCAACTCGACCTCATCAGCGGGAATGCCGTGCTTGTTGGACATGAAATTGAACAGGTAGTCGTCAGCGCCTTGGAGACCTACTCTCTTGCCGATGAAGTCCTGCGGCGTCAATACCTTGTCAGAGCGCTGGTCCTGGGGCGTATCCGGGTCGAGACCCAACCAGATATACGGACTGTGCTTGAGGAATGTACCCACGGCAACGACGTCCGCTGGCGTGGGGCTGGAGACGATCGATGGTACGCGGCTGCCTCCGGCAACGACTGCGATGTCAACGGCGCCGCCCGCAAGCGTCTGCAGATGGTCCACGCCCGGCCCGCCTGCCACCAATTCAACTTCCAGGCAGACGTCGGCGAAGTAACCCAGCTCAATCGCGTTGTACCAGGGCGCCTCTTCATCGTTCAGCACCCACGGCATCCCGACCTTGATGCTGTCGACACTGTCGCACTCCATCGGCTCCCACGTCGCATCCACCGCCGGCAGCAGCTCATTGGTGAAATAGCTCTCGGCCGGGAAATTTTCTTCCACGCAAGCCAGAATCCGTTCAAATTCAGCCTCGCTGTCCGCATCGGCCGCCCCTTCGGCCATCGGCTCTTCCTCAGCCGCCATCTGCTCCTCTTCCGCTGCAGGAGCAGCGGGGGCCGGCGCAACACAGGCGCTCAAAATGAGTGCCAGCAAAGCAACTGATATCAGTGAAACAATCGAGCGGTTCATGAAAGGCGTCTCCTTTGGATGGATTTGAAACAACAGATTTTGCATCGGGAATTGGACAGCCCTTTTGGCGCGTTCCCAGCGACGAGTGTTGTCGCCGCCTTTCCCCTTCAAGCTATGCGGGATAGTCTTCGCGACGGAAGTAAGCTTTATCGAGCGTGTTCTTAGTGCAAGTTACGTCGGCAGTTACCCAGTGAGTAGCATACCCTCGGCGCCACCGGTCCGACTCGTTCCGATGCGATGTATGCAGCGCCTGGCTGTGGTGAAACACCACACCCCCCTTCTTGACCAGGGCCAGCGACTCCTTCTCCAGGTCGATCAGGTCCGGTGGCGGCACCAGGTTGTACGGTTCCCCCGGAACCGCTTCATGCGGCAGGATCGGACCCTTGTGAGAGCCGTCAATGTAGCGCAGACAGCCATTTTCCTCTTCGACGTCGTCCAACGCTATCCAGGCCGTGATCACATGGTCGCCGGGATGGCACTGAAAGTAGAAGTTGTCCTGGTGGTATGGCTTAGCCGACCCGAAATGGGGCGGTTTCATGAAAATCTGATCGCCCGACAACAGGGGCGTAGAGCCCAGTAGTTTCGCCAGCAATGCTGTTAGCCGCTCATCCAGAATAAACGACTGAAACTCGCTTCTCTTCAGAAACGGCGTGTCGATCTTACGCGGTGCAATCTCACCACCTTCCGACTTGTCGACCACATATCCGTCGCCTTCCCTGCTCAACTCCTGCTGACTCAATTCAAGTGCAATCTGGGCAATCCTTTCGGCCTCTTCTCGGCTGAACACACCCTCTTCCACCGCCCAGCCCTTCTCCCAATAGTCGCGGTATGTTTCTGAATGCACAGAGACCTCCCTATGGAATTGAAAGCGTGTTTTGTTGGGAATCCGCTCGCGTGTCGTCAATTATGCCACAAATGAACGGCCTATGCCTGATCAGGATGCCACTGAAATCGACTAACCATCGGCCCGCATCATTTCTGTCCCCAACCAGCCCGAGCTAGACTTCACAGTCCTCTGACCGCCATCCTTGAGTCAAGACTCGCCCCACATTCCTGCCCCACACAACTGCTCTGGGCAGACCTGGAAACTGGGGACAGAGATCCTGTTCTAGGGCCATTTGCGTCAACTCTTGGCTCGGCCCAAAATAGGCATGAACTTCTTTACAACCAAGGTAATGACCAAGCCCAGTCCAGTCCACTTCTCCGCACATATTTCCCAAGTCGCAGCTACTAAGCCCTAGCCATTCCGCGATCATCGCTGGGGCAGGGGAAGCGCCGCCTCTGACCACTGACCACTAACCACTGACCACTGCAGTTCTGGGCGGTCGGGCCTATTCGGCCCTCCCTTGTGGGGGGGCTCCGCCCCCGCAACG
>VYDA01000400.1 GCA_009843665.1 Caldilineaceae bacterium SB0675_bin_29
ACGGTGGCGCCTTCATAGTAGGAGAAGGTTACGTCCATCTCCTGATCGTCGATCAGCGGGTCGATCGTGAGGTCGATTCCATGCTCGGGAAAGGTCACGCGCCAGCCGCTGGGGTAGACGGTGCCGCTGTCCGGGCTGGTCCACTGCCCTGTTGGTGTCAGGGTAAAGTCGTCCGGATGGATGGGGACCTGGCGGCCATCGGGGAAACTGAGCGTGCCTTCAAAGATATCCTGGGACGCGCCGTACTCTGTGCGGATTTCGGCGAACATCAGGACGACTTCGTTGTCCAATGTGACCGCGAACCAGTCCCAGCCGACCGCGTCCCCGCTGAGGGCGGAAGTGCCGAACTCGTGGTCCATCCAGCTTAGGCCGGTGACGGAGACTTGCGTGCCGCCGAAAACGATATGGCCGGCAGTCTCCATGCGCACGAGGCTGTAGTAATGGTTGGCGTTCCCGGGCTCCGGCCCTTTGCGGCTGTAGCCGGCTTCGCCGTGGAACAAGGGCGGACGCGTTTCGGTGAGGGTGAGATCGATCGAGACGGGACCGCTGTCTGCCTCGGCCGCTGCCTGCAGGCGGAACCGTCCCGGACCTTCCTCCTGAGCCTGCCAGTCATCCAGCCAGACTTCGTATCGCGGCGAGCCTGCCGCACCGGCGACGCCGCCGGCGCCGCGGCTGAAGCGGTCGAAGCTGACATGACGGCCGGCGGGTGCACTGGTGACGGCGAAATGGGCCATGTAGATCTGCTGCGCGGCAAAGTCGGACGGGCGGCTGGATTCGCCCGGCGTCAGGGCACTGCGGAAAAAGGTGAGCTGGAAGCCGTATTCGCCGCCGTCCTCGCCGGTCAGGTTGCCGGTGTAGTACCACCACTCGGTGGCGTAGTCGTTGTGGGGACCATGATCACGCGGAAACTGGAATTCGAGAGGCTCGAGGGCGCGGGCGAAGCTGTCATCGACGGGCCGGCTGAGGACATCGACGACGTCAGCCGAGGCCAGGGTGGGCTGGGAACGTGCGCAGGCGCCGGCCAGAAGCAGAAAGACGAGGAGCGATAGCGCCAATGGTATCACGCTTGAACCAATTCGTCCTCTGACTCTTCTTTGTCGCAGAGGTGTAAAGAGTCGGGCCTCCGGGAAGTTTGTCAGTGCCGCCGCGTTCAGTCTTTTCAAGAGTGTGGAGCCCTACATCGCGGCCAGCGCCTGTTCGAAGTCCGCCAGCAGATCGTCGGTATCCTCGATACCTACACTCAGGCGCACCAACTCGCCGGTGATGCCCAGTGCCAGCCGGACTTCGGGCGCGGTGTCGAAGTAGCTGACAATGGCCGGCTGCTCGATGAGGCTCTCCACGCCGCCGAGGCTGGGGCCGATGCGCGGGATGTGGCAGGCGTCGATAAATCGGCTCGTCGTCGGTCCGTCGGCTTCGACCTCGAAGCTGATGACGCCGCCGAAACCAGACATAGTGCGCGTGGCGACCTCGTGATCGGGATGGCTGGCGAGACCGGGATACCAGACGCGGCGAATCCTGGGATGGTCTTCCAGGTAGCGGGCGATCCGCAGTGCGCTCTCGTTGTGCTGGCGCATGCGCAGACCAAGAGTCTTGATGCCGCGCAGGATCAGATAGGCACAGTGGGGGTCGACGACCGCACCCAGTATGCCCTGGGACTGGCGCAGGGCGGTGGTGATGTCGAAACTTCCGGTGACGCAGCCCGCGAGCAGGTCGTTGTGACCGGCCAGATACTTGGTCACGCTGTGGACCGCGAGGTCGATGCCGTACTCCAGGGGGCGGACGTTACAGGGCGTGGCGAAGGTGGTGTCGATGATGGTGCGCAGACCGTGGCGTTTGGCGATGTCGACGAGGCGGGCATAGTCCACGCAACGCAGAAAGGGATTTGTAGGCGATTCGGAGAAGATCAGCCTTGTTTCGGGCTGTATGGCAGCCTCGATAGCATCGTAGTCGCCGGGGGCGACGGTGGTACAGGTGATGCCGAAGCGGGTGAGAAAGGTGTTGCAGAAGCCGCGCGTACGGCGGTAACAGTCTTCGGTCATGACGAAGTGGTCGCCCTGACTGAGCAGAATGAAAAGCGTGGTGGTAATGGCGGCCATGCCGCTGGAGAGCAGGAGGGCGTCTTCGGCGCCGTCGAGCGCGGCCAGCTTCGCCTCAGCCGCGCGCACGGTTGGGTTTCCGTAGCGTCCGTACTCCTCCCTCTCCGGCACATCCCAGAACATGTGCTCTTCCATATAGTTGATCAGGCTGGCCGTATCCTCAAACGTATACGTGCTCGTCTGTACGATGGGCACGGTCAGGCTGTCGTGGGAAATATAGCGCTTTTCACCGGCGTGGACGGCTTGTGTCTGGCTGGACAGGCTGGGAGCCTCCAATTCGGGGCCCTGTCTGTTGGGGGCGGCTGATTCTGACGCGCCGTCGAGGTTCTGGGCTATGGTAGTACCGGATGTGGTCATGTTGTCTCCTTCGCGACGCGGTTCATAATGTCCAATGCATCTTAGCCGCAGGTAGGGCTGGTCTGGGCATAAAAAAACTCTTCCTGTGGATACACGGAAGAGGGCTGCACATTGCTGTCCAGAGCATCTCATCTGCCGGTGCATCCACACCGCCGGAATTGGCACCTGGCACGCTGCGGAATCTGACCTTAACAGCGCCGGTTGCCGAGGCTTCAAAGGGCCGGCCCCTCCACCTCTCTTGATAAGAGTTTTTGCAGGATTTCAGCTAAACGGCATATAGGCTGGCCGAAGGCGGGAATCCTTGTCAAAAGGCTCGATTCAATTGTTGGCGCAATAGTAATCCAGAAACAGGCTTGGTGTCAAATCAGAGAACCATTAAGGATGCACGGAAGGGCTCGAAAGAGGCTTGCAGGCGGGACACGTAGGGTACTGGAGCCCGGCTGACAGATTTGTACCACGCTTTATCTGTATATTGTCCGGGTGATGTCAGCAACTAAAGGGGAGAGAGTGTTAAAGTATGGTAAGGTATAGCCAGTAACGGAACGCCTGTGTCGGGCGGCCGCTCTAACAGGGAGCGCGCCGAGACTTCCCTCGAAAGGAGAGGCAGATGAACAGTTTAGGTAATGTCCCCAGAGTTCCCAGAAGGTTGCCGAGCGGGTCACCATTCGTCATGGTGATTGTAATCGTCGTCGTAATCCTCTTTCTGATGCTCTTTGCCCGCAACTTTTTCTACGCGTTCGAGCGCGTCGACGAACAGGAGGTGGGTGTTCAGTTCCAGGGAGGGAGGATCAAAAACGTGGTTGGCCCGGGTGTCTATACGGACGTCGGCCTCTTCGTCCAGCTTGTACGCGTCTCCAGCCAGGCGATCCCGTTCAACGTACAGGACCAGGAGATTATCACCAAGGACAAGCAACGGATCGGCCTGATGGTCAGCGGCGACATATTCCGCCCGAACATCAGCCAGGCGGACACGATCCAGGCGCTGTGGGCCCAGTACAGGAGCATCTATCTACAGGATGACCTGGCCCGCAGCCGCATGCAGGACCAGGCGCGCCAGGCGATGAAGGTATGTGTCGGTGACCGCACCTTTGACGACAACGTCGTCGGCACGGCCAGGGATGTGTTGCGGCAGTGTATCGACGATGAACTGAATGAACGTGCGAAAAATTTCGGTCTCCGCGTGGAGAACCTGGTGGTGCCGGATGTGATCCTGTCGGGCGCCGTACAGTCTGCGCTGGACGCCATCGTGCAAAGCCGGCTGGAGACGGAGAAAGCAGCCCAGGACAAGCTGCGGGCCGATGCCCAGGCCGACGCCGAGCAGGCGCGCCAGGAGGGTGAAATCCGCATCGAGCAGAGCCGGATCCAGGAGCAGGCACGCCAGCAGACGGCCTTGGCCCAGCTGGAGGAGCAGAAGGTAGCCGCGCAAAGGGCCGTAATCGAAGCCGAGCGCGCCAACGAGCTCGCCCGCGTCGAAGCCGAGCGCGCGGTCATCGAAGCACAGAAGCAGAATGAGCTGCTGGCTGCGCAGCGGGACATCGAGATCGCGCAGGCACTGGCAATCGCCGCCGAAGAGCAGGCCAAGGCCCAGATCGCGGTCGAGACCGCTCTGGCCACGCTGTACGCGGGCCGGCCGGAATATGTGCAGCTGCTGATCGCCCAGGCCAATGCGAGCGCGCTCAAGAGCACCGACAAGGTGATTTTTACGCCTGAAGGCGTGACGCCGACGCTGGTCCTGCCGGGCCCCGGCATCGTACCGACGGTGGACACAACGCCCAACTAGCGCAGCGGCAGAGGAGTCAGACTGCGTGAATGATGGGCGTCGATCACTGGGTACACAGGGCGAACTGATTGCAGTACGCGCTCTCGAGAAAGCCGGCCTGCGCATCATCGAACGCAACTGGCGCTGCCGGGCCGGCGAACTGGATATCATCGCGGAGGAATGCGCCCCGGACTTCAGCCGGGGCGCGTCCGATTCTCGCTGGCTGGTCGTGGTCGAGGTGCGCACCCGGCGGGGCCGGGCTTTCGGTTCCGCCCTGCAGGCCTTTACCCACAGAAAGCAGAAGAAGCTGCGTGATCTGGCGACGATATATGTGCAGGAAACGAAGTGGCCGGGCCCTTGGCGCATCGACGCCGTGGCTGTGCAGATGGACAGGTCCGGCAAGCTGATCAGCGTGGAGCATATCCGCCATGCCGTTACCGGATGAGCAGGCCCAGGAGAAGGCGCAGCCGCCCCTCATCGTCATTCTGGGTCCGACGGCTGTCGGCAAGACCTCTCTCAGCCTCGACCTGGCGGCCCGCTTTGACGGCGAGATCGTCGGCGCCGACAGCCGGCAGATCTACCACGGCATGGACATCGGCACCGCCAAACCGAGTGCAGCAGAGCAGGCACGCGTTCCCCACCACCTTGTCGACATTCAGCCTCCCGACAGTCAGATGGCGCTGGCGACCTATCAGCAGATGGCTTTCGGCGTCATCGACGCCATCCACAAACGTGGCCGCGTACCCTTTCTCGTAGGCGGGTCGGCCTTGTATCTGCGGGCCGTGACTGAGGGGCTGCAGATACCGGAGGCACCGCCCAATCCGGCGCTGCGGGCCGAACTGGAGAAGTTCGCGCAGGAAAACGGACGCGCCGCGCTTCACGCCCGGCTACAGGAGTCTGACCCCGATGCGGCCGCGCAGTTCCACCCCAACAACATGCGCCGGGTCATCCGTGCACTGGAGATCGTGCAGACAACGGGCCGCAGAAAGAGTGAGCTGGAATCGGCCGCGCCGCCGCCCTACCGCATCCTCAAGATCGGCCTCGAACTGCCGCGACCTCTCCTGCACGAACGCATTGACCGCCGCGTTCATGAAATGGTGGCCGCCGGCCTGGTGGAGGAGATGGCATCTCTGCTGTCTGCCGGCTACTCACCCGACCTGCCGTCGCTTAGCAGCCTGGGGTACCAGGAGGTCGCCGCCCATCTACGCGGCGAGATGACGCTGACAAAGGCAGTCGAGCGCATTCAGATTGAAACCCACCGCTTCGTCCGCCACCAGTACACCTGGTTCCGGCGCATCCCCGACATCCACTGGTACGACATCTCCGAAGCACCCCTGCCCGCCATCCGCATTCTGGTGGAGAGATTTCTGCAGAGGAACCGCATACACAACGATTGACCGGCCCGGGAAGAAGCCTGCCAGGAGACCGCGACTCGTTAACCATAATAGCGGTTCGCGACGACTGGAACCTGCCGGTCTCAAGTTGCGCAACAGTTCATTGGCGGGTCGTAGGCGAATTGAACAGGCTTCGTCACAGATCCATGTCCCGGGTATGCGATCGCCTAAGAGCGGTCTCAATCAGGGCCCGACCACCTGTTTTCCAGTGTAACTAACCCAAATTGGTCACAAATATCCCCTCTAGCGCCCCGTTTTGGTCCCTAAATCGCGGCATTGCGGGGCGGACCTATTCCCTGCTATAATTTGGGCCGAGTTCTGATAGGGAACACCGGAGAAGCCTGAATCGTCATGACTCGCATGAAAGGATGTAACGAAAAGAGATAACGATGGCTGGCACGGAACTGGCGCCGGACCTCACCGCTGCGGACCTCAGCGACCAGCCAGACCTAGCATACGCAGAGCAGAACGGTCTGCCTACGGACAGTCCGCTTCTACGAAGCATTCCTCTTGAGGCCATACCCCCGGTAAGCGGCGGCAAGCTGTTTCTTCAACCGCTCCTGAACCTGCACGAAATCAAAGCGCTCGAAGAACTGTACAAGAAGCTGCCTGACTATTTCAGCGCCGACGAAAGGTTGTCGATTCTGCGCGCCTACCTGGTCGCCAGCGATGCCCACCGTGAACAGACGCGCATGACGGGCGAGCCCTACATCCTGCACCCGATCGACGTGACGAATATTCTGGCGGAGTTGCAGCTGGACGCGGACACGCTGGCGGCTGCCCTGTTGCACGACGTGGTCGAGGACTCGGTCTATACAGTCCCCTATCTGGAAGAGAACTTCAACCGGGAGATAGCCGAGCTGGTCGACGGCGTGACAAAGCTCAACCGCATCAAAGAGTTGAGCAATATGCGCCACAGCGTCGCCGACGAGAAGGCCGAAAGCCTGCGCAAGATGTTCCTGGCCATGGTCGAGGACATTCGCGTCGTGCTCATCAAGCTGGCCGATCGCGTCCACAACATGCGCACATTGGAGGGCCACCAGGAACACAAGCGCCGCCGCATCGCTCGTGAAACCCTGGAAATCTTTGCCCCGCTGGCAAACCGGCTCGGGATCTGGCAGATTAAGTGGGAGCTGGAGGACCTCAGTTTCCGCTACCTTGAACCGGTGACCTACCGAAACCTGTCGCGGGCGATGGACCAGAAGCGGGTTGAGCGGGTCAGTTGGATGGATGAGACCCGGGAAACCCTGGCGAAGGCGCTGAATGAGGCCGGCATCAAGGCGGAGATCAACGGGCGCCCCAAGCATATCTACGGCATCTACCGAAAGATGCGGCGCAAGGAGGTGCCGTTCGACCAGATCTACGATCTACACGGCTTCCGCATCATCGTCGAATCGGTCGCCGACTGCTATGCGACACTGGGCGTAGTCCACAGCCACTGGCGCCCCATCCCCGGCGAATTTGACGATTACATCGCCAGCCCCAAGGACAATATGTACCGCAGCCTGCACACCGCGGTGGTCGGCTCGAACGGCAAGCCCATGGAGGTGCAGATCCGCACGCAAGAGATGCACCAGGTGGCCGAATTCGGTATCGCCGCACACTGGCGCTACAAGGAGGGCAGACAGGCCAACCAGTACCTGGACAACAAGATCGCCTGGATTCGCCAGCTGATGGAATGGCGCCAGGACGTGACCGATGCCCAGGAGTTCGTCAGCGGCATGAAGACGGACGTATTTCAGGACCGTGTCTACGTCTTTACGCCGCGCGGGGACGTGATCGACCTCCCCCACAGCTCGACGCCGATCGACTTCGCCTACCGCGTGCACACGGAGCTGGGCCACCGCTGCCGCGGCGCCAAGGTCAACGGCCGCCTCGTGCCCCTGGACTGCCAGTTGCATAACGGCGACCAGGTCGAGGTGATCTCGGCCAAGCGCGGCGGGCCCAGCCGCGACTGGATTAACCCCAATATGGGCTACGTCGCGACGACGCGGGCGCGCGGCAAAATCCGCACCTGGTTCCGCAAACAGGCCCGCGAAGAGAACATCGCACAGGGCCGCCAGATCCTGGAAAAGGATCTGAAGCGGCTGAGCGTTGACCAGCCCTACGAACTCGTCGCCCGCATCTGCGGCTTTGAGCAACTGGACGACTTTCTGGCTGCTATCGGCTACGGCGACGTGACCAGCCAGACGATCGCCCAGCGGGTGATCGAATACGAGCGCAGCCAGGAAAGCGAAGTAGAGCCGGAGCAACTTCCCAGGCACGCACCCCAGCGCACAGTCTCAATTGACGGTGTGCAGGTGGCAGGTCTGGACGGCGTGCTGGCGCATCCGGCGCGCTGTTGCAACCCTGTACCCGGCGACCCGATCGTCGGCTACGTGACCAAGGGGCGCGGCGTCTCCATCCACAAAACCAACTGTCCCAACATCGCCTCGCTGATCCAGCGGGCGGACCATGCACGGCTGGTCGAGGTGCAGTGGGGGGCCAAGAGCGAGGAGATGTACCCGGTCAGCATTCAGGTCAAGGCCTACGATCGCGCCGGCCTGCTGCGCGACGTAACCGGGCTTGTGGCCGATGAAAAGATCAACATGCGGTCGGCAGAGGCGGTGACGGGCATGAAGAACAACATGGCGCTGATAAACGCCACGTTGGAACTCTCAAATATATCGCAGCTGACCCGCATCATGACGCGGATTGAGCGTCTGCCGAATGTGTTGGAGGTCCGGCGCCTGGTGGGGTAGGCGGCCGGTGAATTTGCGGGACCAGGACGCGCAGACCGCTCTTACACTGCGCGTTTCCGGCACCTTGGGCTATTTCCCAGGCTTTTCTTACCTGTCTCCCTTTTCCACCAGTTGAGAGATTGAAACGACCTGTCTCGCCCGAAGGAGCCAGGCTTCCGTTGTTCTCAATGAACGGCCCTACCTGACTATATGGGTCGTGGCACAGCCATATGCGCTCGGTACAATCTAAGCCTGGAAATCCATAGTACGCGCGTGCGTGATGTCGCTTGCCGTTACGGCCCGAATCTGAGACGGCAGCACCTCGGTAACAGCCGCCGTGCTGCCGTCCAGCGCCAGGAATTCCACGATAAAGGCCCTTCCTTCAGGATAGGCGTGCACGATTGTTCCCACATCGGATTTCCTCAGTCCGTCCTCAGGAATATCTGTGGCGAGCACGACGCAATCGAGCTCCCTAAACATTACTTCTCCTTATTGGAAAGGCCGCTATGAACCTGGGGTTTGCGCTCAGGTTTTCGACGACACCGACCGCCTCACGAAACCGTCATCGCCTCCAGCTCGTCGATCATGTCCCGGATCACATCAAAGCCCGCCTGCCAGAAGTCGGGATCGGTCATATCGATGCCGGCCTCCTCCAGGATCTCCTGCGGCCGCGCCGACCCGCCGCGCGCCAGCAATCGCATATAGCCCGGCTTGAAGGCGTCGCCTTCCTGCTGGTAGCGCCGGAAGAGGGAGAGCACGAGCAGCTGGCCGAAACTGTATGCATAGCAGTAGAAAGGCACCTGGTAGATGTGGGGGATGCTGACCCATTCAAACTTGAATTCATCCGACAGCTCTACGCTGTCGCCGAACTGTTCTTGCAGATTTTCGAAATAGAGACGCTCCAAATCCTGGGGTGAAGCGTTCTCCTGTATGGCCTTATGGGCGTCCTCTTCGAAAATCGTAAAGAATGCCTGGCGCATCACTGTAGCGTAGATGTCGTCGACGCTCGAAGCCAGTATCTCGCGCCGCACCAGCGGGTCCTTTTCCTCCGCCAGCAGCTGTTCGTTCATCACCATTTCGGCGAAGACCGACGCCGTTTCTGCCAGCGGCAGCGAGGAGTGCTGCGTAAGAATGGAGTGGTCCTCGGCCATCATGCTGTGGACGGCGTGGCCCAGTTCATGGGCGATGGTGGCGACGTCGCGCACCTTGTTGGTGTAGTTCAAGAGTACATAGGGTGTGATGCTCGGCATCACCGTGGCGCAGAAGGCGCCGGCCCGCTTCCCTTTGCGCAATTCACTGTCGACGTGGTTGTCGTCGAAGACGCGCTGGGCCTTGCTGGCAAAATCAAGATCAAAGTTAGTGAAAGTTTCCAGGACAAGCTCGACCGCATCGTCATAGGGAACGTCGCGTGACGACTCCATCAGAGGCGCGTAAATGTCGTAGCGGCGCAGCTTGTCCACGCCAAGCCACTTGGCCTTGAGCTTGAAATAACGCTGGAAAAGAGGGGCGTTGCGGCGGGCAACCTCCAACAGGGCCTGGACGGCTTTGTAGGGAATGTCGTTGTTCAGATTGCGCACGGCGATTGGCGACTGGTAGCTGCGCAGCGTGACGTTCTCGTTGTACCAGTCCCGCACCAGATTGATATAGATCTGTGCCAGAATCGGCGCCTCTTCCTCATACACTTTGTAGAGGCACTGGTAGGCGGCGGCGCGCATGTCGGGGTCAGCCGAGTAGGCGTGTGCCATCACCTCTTCGCGGGACATGCGCTTCAGCTCGCCGTCCACCTCCAGCTCAAACTCAAGCCTGTTCGTCAGCATCGAATAGATGGTCGTGAGCGCGCTGGAACCATTGGTGTTCTTCAAGTTGATGATGCGTTCCGAACTCTCTTCCAGCATGTGCGGCTTGGTGAGACGCATATCAAGCAGGTAGTGCCGGAAGTCCGCGTAGGTACCGGCATCCGGTAGCAGGGCTTCGGCCTCTTCATCGTCCAGCCCTTTCCACCAGAGGTTGAAGAAAAGCATTCGATTCTCAATCTCCGCATGAAGCTGATTCATGCGATTGGTGTAGGTGAGCGCGTCGGGCGATTGGGTATCCGACGAGAACCAGAGGCTGCCGTAAGCGAAGAGCCGGTAGGCTTGCGTATTGATCTCTTCGTACTGTTGCATAGCATCAATCAGCCTTGCCCGATCCATCTGCGCGGAGAGCTCATCCCGCAGCGACTCGAACGCGGCGACACTCTCTTCAAGCTGCCCCAGCAACTCTTCTACAGCAGCAGTGGAGGGCGCAATCGGCCCGGACCCGTTAGCTTCGGGATCGGACGGCAGCAGCCTGGTGAGGTCCCATCCCGACATCTGGTAGCGTTGCCGTTTTTCTTCCGTACGTACAGCCATAAGGCGTTAATCCCTTTTCATTCTTCCTTGACGAGACGCCGCAATACAGTGTGCAGAATCCC
The DNA here is from genome assembly GCA_009843665.1 of Caldilineaceae bacterium SB0675_bin_29. GTDB lineage: Bacteria > Chloroflexota > Anaerolineae > Caldilineales > Caldilineaceae > Bin5. The sequence continues at coordinate 10,779 of VYDA01000400.1, forward strand.
GCCATTCTTGTAGTAGTTCACTTCGACAGGCGTATCCAACCGGCTGGTGACGCCGAACTCACCGACAACTCCGTTCTCGCGTGTCACGCGCACGGTATACGCCTGGTTGGGTCTCATCTCTTCGGTCAGACCGACGATGTCGTACGTCTCAAAGCCGCTCAGGTCGAGCGACTGCATGTTCTGACCTTCCATGAACTGCAGTGGCAGGATGCCCATTCCGACCAGGTTGGAGCGGTGGATGCGCTCGAAGCTTTCGGCGATCACCGCCTTGACGCCCTGCAGCCAGGGCCCTTTCGCGGCCCAGTCGCGGCTGGAGCCGGTGCCGTACTCCTTGCCGGCGAGGATGATCAGCGGCGTGCCGTCCTGCTCGTACCTGGCGGCCGCATCCCAGATAGCCAACTCTTCAAGGCCTGCGGCGGCGTCCGTCACCTGTCCGGCCGCGGGGATGTATGCCGTGTAGCCGCCCTCGACGCCGTCCAGCATCTGATTCTTGATGCGGATGTTGGCGAAGGTGCCCCGCATCATCACTTCATGGTTGCCTCGCCGGCTGCCGTAGCTGTTCCACTCGGAGCGGGGGACGCCCTTTTCGGTCAGATAGCGGCCGGCCGGGCTGTCCGGCGCGATGGCGCCGGCAGGGCTGATGTGATCGGTCGTCGTGCTGTCCGGCATGACGGCCAGCACGCGCGCGCCCACAATCGGCTGGACCGGCGGCAACTCGGTGCCCATCTCCTGGAAGAAGGTAGGCTCCTGAATGTAGGTGCTGCCGGGACTCCATGCGTAGAGCTCGCCGCCGGAGATCGGCACCTCATTCCACTGCTCGTTGCCGGTGAAAACGTTGGCATACTGCTGCCGGAACAGGTCCGGCTTGAGACTGCGATGGATCTCGGCCTGGATCTCCTCCTGGCTCGGCCAAACGTCGCGCAGGAAGACGGGCTCTCCTGTGGGGTCGTAGCCCAGGGGATCGTTGTCCAGGTCGATGTTTACGGTCCCGGCGATTGCGTAGGCCACCACCAGCGGCGGCGAGGCCAGGAAGTTGGCGCGTACGTCGGGCCCGATGCGTCCTTCAAAGTTGCGGTTGCCGCTCAGCACCGAGGCCGCCACCAGGTCGGCGTCGTGGATGGCGTCACGGATCGGTTGCGGCAGGGGGCCGCTGTTGCCGATGCAGGTCGTACAGCCGTAGCCGACCGTATGGAAGTTGAGGGCCTGCAGATAGGGGATCAGCCCGCTCGCTTCCAGGTAGCTGGTGACCACCTTCGACCCGGGCGCCAGGCTGGTCTTCACCCACGGCTTGACGTCCAGACCCCGTTCGACAGCCTTTTTGGCGAGCAGGCCGGCGCCGATCATGACGGTTGGGTTGCTGGTATTGGTGCAGGAGGTGATGGCCGCGATCACGATATCGCCGTGTTCCAGCGTAAAGTCGGTGCCCTTGAAACTGACTTCGGCGCGGTTCTCCAGCTCTGCGCTTTCCAGACCGAAGCCCTGCGGACCCACGGGAGCCGAAAGCATCCCGCCCCACTTTTCCTTCATGTCGGAGAGGGCAATGCGGTCCTGGGGACGTTTCGGTCCGGCCAGGCTGGGCCGCACCGTATCCATGTCCAGCTCGATGGTTTCGCTGAAGATGGGATCCGGCGACTCTTCCGTATGGAAGAGGCCCTGCTCCTTGCAGTAGCGCTCGACGAGATCGATCGTCTCCGGGTCGCGCCCGGTGTTGCTGAGGTAGCGCAGCGTCTCCTGATCGACCGGGAAGAAGCCCATGGTTGCGCCGTATTCGGGCGACATATTGGCGAGCGTCGCCCGGTCGGGCAGGCTGAGCTGGCCCAGGCCCGGTCCGAAATACTCGACGAACTTGCCCACGACGCCCTGCTGGCGCAGCATCTCGGTCGCCCGCAGCACGAGGTCGGTCGCTGTCGCACCCTCGGGCAGCGCGCCCGTCAGCTTGAATCCGACGACGTCGGGCATCAGCATGTAGATCGGCTGGCCCAGCATGACGGCCTCGGCTTCGATGCCGCCCACGCCCCAACCGAGCACGCCGAGACCGTTTATCATCGTCGTATGGCTGTCGGTCCCGACAAGTGAATCGGGGTAGGCCTCCAGCGCGCCGGAGTCCTCCGCGGCGGAGGTCTGCACCACACTTGCCAGATACTCCAGGTTCACCTGGTGGACGATGCCGGTTGCGGGCGGGACGACGCGGAAGTTGTCGAATGCCCGCTGCCCCCACTTGAGAAACTCGTAGCGCTCGCGGTTGCGCTCAAACTCGCGCTCGGCATTGAAGAAGAGCGCCGCCGCCGAGCCGAACCGGTCCACCTGCACCGAGTGATCGATGACCAGGTCCACCGGTACGACCGGGTTGATCTTGTTGGCATCGCCGCCCATGCGCGCCATGGCGCTGCGCAGCGCGGCCAGGTCGACGACGCTGGGCACGCCGGTGAAATCCTGGAGAATGACGCGCGCCGGCTTGAACGGGATCTCGACTTTCCCGGCGGTATCCGGTCCCCAGCCGGCGATGGTCTCGATCGCGTCTTGCGTGATCTCGAAGCCTTCTGCCTGGCGCAATGCGGCCTCCAACAGCACCTTGATGGAAAATGGCAGCCGGTTCACGTTGGCTGAAGGTAGTTTTTCGAGAGCGTCCAGCCGGTAGATGGCAACCGGCCCGCGGCGCGTGTTGAGGGTATCGCGTGCGTTGAAATAGTCCTGTCGAGCCATTTCACCCCCTTGTAAATTGGTCTGACGGTGTCGCCGGGCGTTAAGCGGGACGGAGAATCCACGTCTCGCCAGCCTGGTCTGATTCCTGACGGGAAGCCATATGATATGCCGCCATATGATAACTGTATTGATTACAGAAGGCATAATTTCGGGGTCTCTCCACAAAACAAACGCGCCCTCTTGAGTGTGTCCTCTCCCACCACCCATTTGGTACCGAACCCGGTAATTTGGGGTGTGTCTTAGAATGGGGGCGAACTTTCGCATGCCTTAAGTAAAGACCAGGCCATGGCCGGCCCTTATATCCATCCCCAATGCATTGCCCAAACACTGACCACTGATCACTAACCACTGACCACTGCAGTTCTGGGCGGTCGGGCCTATTCGGCCCTCCCTTGTGCGGGGGCTCCGCCCCCGCAACGCCCCCGGCCAACAACATGCCTCGTCGACCGGGTGTCGATATTCGTAACGGGTGCCTGGTCGAAAGAGTTTCGCCAGACCACGTCCCGCCAGTCCCCGACCCAATCTCACTCAGACAGAACCTGGGCACTCTCTCCTCACTCCTCTCCACTCTCTCCTCGCCCTTGTGCCTGTCCTGGACCCCCCAGATCAACGGACTTCCCGGTAAGGCCAGGCTTGGCGGATGCCCTCCGTCTCACCATAAGCCGGTAAACTGTTCCAGCCACCGCTGGCACGGATTCCTCGCCAGACTGTTCCCGCCCCAAATCTGGGCTGCACCCCGTGCTTTGGGCAGGACTTGACATATCCGCGCCAGTTAATCATACTCGGCGGGTGTTTGCTCGCTGTCTGCTCACGCCTGCCCGCATTCGATGCCGCAGCACTGACAGCCCGGACGGAGAATCCCACCGTGACCAGAAAGTCAAAGTCGAAAAACAGAATGCAATCGTTTGGGACCAGCGCCAGGGTTGGCTACGACTCAAGCGCCTTCTATGACCGCAAGATCTACGCGGAGCCGGAGGAGGTTGAAGACGGTTCATCCGAGGAAAACGCGGTCCCCGAGCTGAACCGCCTCTATGCGCACAGCAGCAGCTCAATGCACGAGTTGCCGGACAACAGCGTGCATCTGATGGTGACCTCTCCCCCCTACAATGTGGGCAAAGACTACGACGAAGATATGAGCGTGGAGGAATACCGCCGCTTCCTCACAGAGGTATGGGAAGAGACCTACCGGGTGCTCGTACACGGTGGCAGGGCCTGTATCAATGTCGCCAACGTCGGCCGCAGGCCCTATCTGCCGCTGAGCGCTTTCATCACCGCGGACATGATAGATGTCGGCTTTCTGATGCGGGGTCAGATCATCTGGAACAAACAGGCCAGCGCGGGGTCGTCATGCGCCTGGGGCAGCTGGCGCTCGCCCTCAAATCCCGTACTGAGGGACGTGCACGAATACATCCTCGTCTTCTCCAAAGGGGATTTCGCGCGCCAGAAACCGGAATGCGAGCAGAAACAGGCGACGATCGGCAGAGACAACTTCCTGGAATGGACGAAAAGTGTTTGGGAGTTCGCAGCAGAGTCAGCG
>VYDA01000325.1:0-11391 GCA_009843665.1 Caldilineaceae bacterium SB0675_bin_29
CCATCACAGTATCCCCGCGACGAGGTACCACGCCCGACTCATAGGCCTGCGTATTGCTCACTGCAAACTGTGTATCAACTGTGCTCTGAACCATTGTCATCAACTGTCTGTGCGAACCTCAGTATGTTCTCTTGGATTGGGCTCTCTCTGTCACTTGAAGAACTGACCGTTCCCTATCTTTCAAGCGATCTCAAACTGGAATCCCACGACGCAACCAAGGATTTGACCTAACAACACTTTCCTCGATACCGTCTCGCGTCATCTCACGCAATCTGGGTCCCGTGACCTCCCAGCGCCCCCTGAATTGGAGCCTCTACGCGTCCATCGGCAAAGATAACCTTATGCACGCCTGCCCCGACCGCCTCAACCGCGCCCATCACCTTCTTCTTCATGCGGCCTTGCGCGAACGCCATGAAACTGTCCGCCTGCGCACGCGGAATCTCACGAATCAGGCTGGACTCATCGGGAAACTCCCGTAACAAGCCCGGAACATCGGAGAGAATCACGAGTGCTTCAGCCCCGAATGCTGCGGCAACCATAGCCGCTGCACGGTCACCGTCCACGTTGATTGCCTCGCCAATGTCGGACGCCCCCGGAGGAGTGAGGACTGGCAAGTAGCCTGCCCCCAGCAACAGCCGCAGAAGTTCCACATTTACCTGCTCAACCGTGCCGGTCCAGTCATCTCGCAACACCAGGCGCCGCCCGTTGACCCGCACTCGCAGTCGCTCTTTCCTCTTGCCTTCAAAAATGCGGCCATCCAATCCGCTCAACCCGACCGCGTTCACACCGGCGAGTTGCAGCTTCTCCACCCACATCTTGTTGAGCTGGCCGCAGTAGACCATCTCGAAAATCTCCAGCGTCCTCCTGTCCGTGCGGCGGCTCTCAAAGCCGCTCTCGCTGGTAACGAACTGAGGCGGATGGCCCAACGCTTCAGCTACGTCATTCGTCGTCTCTGCGCCGCCGTGAACCAGGACCAGCTCCCTCCCAGACTGCTGCAGCGCAACGATATCGTTGACGATGGCGTCTATATTCAACGCTTTGCCGCCGCCTACCTTGACCACTAGCATCCAGAGTGCCCTATCCGTACTCCGACCAACCTGCCCTGCGACGCGTCTATCTTGAACGCATCGGCTGCCCGCTATCCGATTTCCACGATCTTTCTTTCGACAACCGCCGCTTCCTCAGCGTCCAAAGTCCCCAAAACATAGTCGCAGCGCCACTCGCCGCCGCCTTCCAACTCTCTCACGTTGTCTTTGGCCAACTCGGCGCTCCTGCCTTCCGGCTCCGCTGTGGACGGCAGAACCAACCCTAAAGCGTCCTTGTCCGGCGTACGGCATATCCATCGGACTCCAATCGGCAGCTGCTCCGGTCGATGACGCACATAGTCCGCACCGCCGTCCGGATGCACCTGCAGCGTATGGGCCCACCCCCTTTCGTCCGCGTCGTAGTCAATGCTGAACACCAGCTCCGGCACGAAAGTCATGCTCTCGTCGAAAACATGATGTCCCTCAGGCCTCTCTTCCAGGCGGTCAAGGAATTTCAGGTAATCGGGACCCGTGCTGATGTGGTCGGGTATGCTGCGGCGCATGCGCACCGTCTGCGGTGTGACTTTAGCGCTGTATACGATTCGCCCGCCTTCAACTGGCCTGTAATTCGCATGAGCCAGATACATGTACTCCATCGGTGTATTCTTGCAGTTGCGGCAGCACAGAGAAACGTGTACTTCCTTAGCACCGGCGTAAAGCTTTACCAGCGGCGTCGCAGTATAGTTCTGCGTGAAGGCCACCGTATGCCGGTACTGCCCACCCAAACCAATGTATGCGCCGCCTTCATCTTCCCCCAATACAAGCCACGCATATTGAAAGACGGCATTGGGCAACTCACCATGCAGCGGATGGTCATCCTCCTCCGTCGGCACGCCCATCGCCGTGAACCCGCAGTGGAGCAAAAACCCGCCGTAGGTCTGAAGGTAGTCTGAAGTTGGCCGCGGCTGGTCGAACATCGTTTCCATCGTCACATTCCTGCCGCCGAATATGGCCGACCAGATCTGCTGGCCCTGAAAAGGCAACATGACGATCTCGCTCACACCGTTCTCGAGTTCGACGGCCGCGACCCCGCTCTCAAACTCGAAGAGGGATGCCTTGAGAGAACCGCTCTCAAGAAACAGCCGCTTCTTCTCCGAAAAAAACCGCGGATGAAGTGAGACCTTCACTGGCTGAACAGTGCTGTCAGACATACCTGCGCCCCTCTTACATCAGTCGATGTGCCCAACCCCTAACTGCTGGCTGCAAGTCTGGCGAATCGTATCACGAGATGCCCCGTTTGAAAAGGTTTAGACCCCACTACTGTGCTATAATGCGCCCACTGCTCCGCGCCTTCGGATCGGGCCGGAAGCCCGCTTGAACTGGCGCCCGATGCACTATGGCAACGAAAACGCGCACACGGCTGCAGACCCTCGCCCGGGCATCGGGCCAGTCATCTGTTCCCAAAACGTCTGCCGCCGCTATCTGAGATCGCTCAATGCCGACTCGTCGATTCCTTGGCCGCCTTGTCCGCTCTCTATCCCCTTTCGCTGCACAATCGTCCGCCCCAGCGCGCACGACGGAGGAGGACCGGACCGCCACAGGGCCTGTTCAATACTCGCCCTTCAAAAGAGGGGGCCGGGAATCGGAGTTTGTCGTCATCGGTTTGGGCCGCTTCGGCACCGCAGTCGCAACAACCCTTGTCGAAAACGGCTGCACCGTGTTGGCCATCGACTCGAACCATAGCCGTGTGCAGGCGCTCAGCGGCGAACTCCCCCACGTCGTGCAGTTGGACGCGACCAACATCGACGCCTTGCGCCAGGTCGGCGTCGAAACCTTCGACACCGGACTCGTTTGCATCGGTACTGATTTTGAGAACAATCTGCTGGCCACAGTTCTCCTGAGGCAACTCGGCGTTCAGCGCGTCATCGCCAAGGCCCTGACAATAACGCAAAGGGAGATTCTGTTAAAGGTAGGCGCAGACGAGGTGATCTTGCCGGAACATGAGGCTGGCCGCCGTCTGGGGCGAAAAATGGCCGTAGGTCACCTCGTCGACTATCTGGAAGTAAGCAGCGAAGTTGGTGTCGTCGAGCTCCTGGCCCCGCCCAGCACTTGGGACCATTCCCTGTCCGAGCTGAGCTTGCGCCAAAGATATGGCCTGTCAGTAATCGCCGTCCGCAGAGGTGACGACCTGATTGTCAGCCCAAGCGCCAGTTTTCAGATAAAAGAAGAAGACGTCGTCGTTGTCCTCGGCAGAATGGAAGACGCAGAACGCATGAGACAGTAATTGTGAAGCAGTCGGCCCAATATTTTTCCGGTCCCCGTTACCCTGACAGTAAAGTTCCACTGCTATGACGAACCTTTTTCCAATCCTCGATGCCAACGCTGCACGTAACTCGATACTGCGCCGTCAGCCCTGGGACGCATTCGACCTGCCTGACGAAATGCTCGACGCCAATGAACGCATCTTCGGTTCACGCATAGGGCCCGACGAGGCCGTCCGCCGAATCCTTGCAGAGGTCCGTTCCGATGGCGATGCCGCTGTGCGCAAATGGACAAAAAAGCTGGACGAAGTCGAGCTCGTCGATCTGCACATTGACTACCAGGCCATTCTGCAAGAGACCGCTGACCTCGATTACAAAGTCTGTGAGGCCTTGGCGCTCGCCGCCGAACGCATCGAAAACTTTCATCGCCGCCAGCCCAACCAAAGCTGGATCCAGAATGACCATGAAGGCACCGTAGGTCAGCTCGTGCGGCCCATAGAGCGTGTAGGAATCTACGTTCCCGGCGGTACCGCCCCACTGCCCAGCACATTGTTGATGACCGCCATCCCGGCGAAGGTCGCCGGCGTTCCGGAGCTGATCGTCGTCACGCCTCCCCAAAAGGACACCGGCCTGCCGGATGAAGTTACCTTGGCTGCAGCCCTGATTGCCCGCGTCGATGCCGTCTACATCGCCGGAGGCGCCCAGGCAATCGGCGCAATGGCCTACGGCACCGAGACCATCCCCGCCGTCGACAAGATATGCGGGCCGGGCAACCTGTTCACTACCCTGGCCAAACGGCAGCTCTTCGGCCTCGTCGGGATCGACGGCCTGCCCGGCCCCACCGAAACGGTCATCATCGCCGATAAGTCAGCCGATCCGCAGCTGGCCGCCGCCGACCTCTTGGCCCAGGCCGAGCACGATATACTGGCTAGCGCCGTGCTCCTGACACCCAGTCGACAACTGGCGCACCAGGTTCAGGCAGCGGTCCACGCCCAGCTGGAGGAATTGGAGCGCGACCAGATCGCAGCCGCCACCTTTGGACGCGGCGCAGGCATCGTCGTCACCGATTCCTTGAACGAGGCCTTCTCGCTAGCCAACGAATACGCCCCCGAGCACCTATGTCTCCTCGTCGATGACCCCTGGCGCTGGGTTGACCGCGTCCAAAACGCCGGAGGGATCTTCCTCGGCGAACGCAGCTTCGAAGTGCTTGGCGACTACACCGCCGGCCCCAGCCACGTCATGCCTACAGGCGGCACCGCCCGTTTCGCCAGCCCGATCAACGTCACCGACTTCGTCAAGCTGATCAGCCTCATCGGCCTCAATGAGCAGGCGTTGGCCGCGATCGGCCCCGCCGCAGAAACGCTGGCGCGCACAGAAGGTCTAGGCGGCCACGCGGCCGCAGTCAGTCGCCGGCTCAAACCGACATTCCACAGACAGGACGAACCATCCTAATGGCAGCATCCACGTTTCAGACGCTCCTTAACCCGCACCTTGCCGGCCTGGAAGAATACACACCAATTCAGCCCTTTGAAGTCTTGAGCCAGAGGCTCGGCATTCCTGCCGCCGAAATAGTAAAGCTGGACGCCAACGAAAACCCCTACGGCCCGCACCCAGCTGTATCTGAAGCCCTGGCCGAATACGCCTACTACCACATCTACCCCGACCCGCAACAGACCGAAATTCGGCAGGCCTTGGCAGACCATCTGCAAAGCGAGCAGCAGCCCACCGGCAACACTAAAGAAAGCTCTGGATCCCTCGCTTCAGTCGCCAAAACAGTGCCCGTCGAACATATACTGCCCAGCCATGGCACCGACGAAATCCTTGACTATCTCTGCCGCCTGTTCCTCGGCCCCGGCGACGCCATCATCAACACGCCCCCAACCTTCGGCATGTACAGCTTCGACGCCAAGTTGGTCGGCGCAGAGGTCCTGGAGGTCTGGCGAACAGACGACTACCACATAGATGTCGAGGCAACTTGTGACCTGATAAACTCTGCAGCGCAGGACGGGGAATCGGCCAGCCCTAAGCTGCTCTTTCTCACTTCGCCCAACAATCCTACAGGCAACTGGCTGCCCGACAATGACCTATTGCGGCTGTTGGAACTCCCCGTGATCGTCGTGTTGGATGAGGCCTACGTCGAATTCGCCGTCGAAATAAGCCGCGCTCCCTGGGTCCTGGAGCACGACAACCTTGTCATCATTCGTACCTTCTCTAAGTCCGCAGGCATCGCCGGCCTGAGACTGGGTTACGGCATCTTTCCCGAGTGGATGATGCCTGTACTCTGGAAGTTCAAGCAGCCTTATAACGTAAACGTGGCCGCGACAGTGGCCGGCCTTGCCAGCCTCCGCCATGTCGGCGAAATGCATTCGATTGTTGAGAAAATTCGTGCGGAACGAGACCGCCTGTTCTTAGCGTTACAGGAGGTCCCGTACCTCTCCCCCTATCCTTCCAGCGCCAATTTCATCCTCTGCGGTGTCGAGGGCTTCAGGGCTCAGGGCAGCGGGGACGCTGCCGCACTGAAAATTGCTCTCGAAGAACGGGGCATCCTTGTACGCTACTACCAGAAACCCGGCCTCGACAACTGCATTCGTATTTCCGCCGGTCGCCCGGAACAGACGGACCGCCTTCTGGCCGAACTGCACGGCCTCGCTTGACTTGGCTCGAACCCCACCAACCGATTCCAAGGACGGCGAACACTTTACTCCCAAAAAGCGTTCTGGTAGACATTGAAATCGTTCCCACAGAAAGGAATACCGGTTCGTGATTGAATTCACGCCATGCGGCAACACGAGGAGGACCCGCTTACCGTAATAGTCTTCGCCGAAGACTCTCTCAGCAGACACGGCCTGGCAGCCATTCTTGAACTGGAACCCGCCATCGTCGCAGTTCTGGTCGAGACCCCGGCCCAACTGACCGAGGACAAATCAGGGAACGCCGATGTCTTGGTCTGGGATATGGGCTGGGACTTCTCATCTCATGTTTCAGCTGAGGTCTGGGAGACAGTGGGGCTTATACGCTTAACTGCACAAGAATCGGGCCTTGTGCCTTTAGTGTAGTTATTGGTGTAATGTGTGTTTAATTTTTGGTGAATGATTTACCGATATAGTATACTATATTGGTAAGGAGAGGAGGTATTTGTTAAGTAAATGAAAGGACTCTTGAATGACCACTATACAAATGTGCCCTTGTACAAAGGAAATCGAAAAGCTGAATAGGGAATTGAAGTATCTGCGTCAAAAGAACGATGAAAGCGATATAGCTCACTTCAAACGTCTAAGAGATGAAAGATCGAACCGGCGGGCTTGGGAGAAGGCACTTGCTGCGATGGGCATTAGCATTCAAGAAGGCAAGGTGATTAGGTCGCATTCAAGCTAAAGGTTTATTTCTGCGTATAACAATAAATCCACACTTTTTGCACTCGGACATGTTGAATTTGCTGCTTGGAATGTGACCGAACAGATGGTGGGGGTTAGAAGCTGGTTGTACGCCTCCCAACCCGCAAGAAGGGCACCGATAAAAGGCCTTTTCTACTGGTGGGAACCCCCCGTTGGCGACGCGGCGAGCTTCGTTGATGTAGTACAGCACTGTTTCTGTTCTTCCGAATCGATCAGCAGGGTCTTTTTGTATGCACCCATTGAGGAGTGTTTCGAGGTGCCAAGCTACCTCGATATTTGGAAGCATACTTTGCATAGACGTATGTTCTTCAACAAAGTGTTCGTCAAAGACTCGCTTGGAGGTAATGGTAGACCAAAGCACTTTGGCTGCGGAGTAGATGTCGGTGTGGGTTCCTATTTTGTACTGGCTATGTGCGCCGCATTCTGGTGCTGCGTAACTGCGCGTACCAATGTTATCCCCTGTCATAGTTAGGGTAGTTTGGTTTACGGTGAAGCACAACCCGAAGTCGATAAGGCGGATACTTTCATCGGGGAGGATGAGGATGTTTTTGGGGCTAATGTCTCGGTGGTAGATGGTGTCTCTGGATAGTTCGCAGGCTCTAATGGCATGAATGATCTGTTCGAACAGGTCAAGGCATTTGAGGGTATTGCCATGATAAGGGTTATTCTCTGTAGGGACGAGACAGGTTTCTGCCACTGTTTTGGCACCTTCATGGAATTCCATAACAAGGTATTGGAAATCATCTTCGTGTTTTGAGTAGTCCAACACCTTGATAATGTTGGGGTGGGAGAGTCTGCTGAGGGTCGCCATTTCGTTCAGGAATCTCTCTTTTGCTTCTGGTCGGGCATCGGAGTTTAGTACTTTGAGTGCCCGGGCAATGCCGGGGGCATCTCTGTGAAATGCGCGGTAGACGGTGCCTTGACCTCCTGTTCCGAGAGGGTCTCCACAAATAGTCCATCCTAGGTGTTCAGGGACAATCATAGATGTAGCTCCTTGTGGCGAGCGGGCGGGGGCCACACTGTAGCACAGTATGTTGCGATTGTCCAGTTTACGTGAGGTAAACACATGTGGAAAGCCTATCGTATATGGTGGGCCTTCCTCATTAGTAGGTGTTATTTCCGACTAAACGGGAATAGGCAGCACCCAGATTTTTGCTTGAATTGTGGTGGGGGCGGTCGAACTCCGTATAACTCGGAAAGAGCGTCTTGGACAGCAATAAGGTCATCGACCAAATTGAAAGTGGTCTTGTAGTTTATGATTTTAGCCCGCTTCACCTTCTTTCTCTTCGCGAACAAGTACGGGAACACTTCGAGCCATGCGGAGTAATATTTGAGGCAGTGATCTTCTGAGCCAAGAATCTGGCCATATGGCCCACACAGCAATGCGTGGGTAATCTGCTCTGGATATTTACTGTTGACCAGCGTGGCTTTTTCTATCTGCTTCTTGTTCAGCTTTACGAGCACCAAATCGTGTCTATTGAAGCGTTTCACGCTGTGCGTGTCCTTTTTGTAGACTGGAATTGAACCGTAAACAGCCATACACATAGTAATTTTGTCCACAATTGAAACCAAGGAGATCGCTTATTTCAGATTTTTTCGTAGGCGCGATTTTGCTTTTTATAACTTGTCAAATTCAGAGTGAGCGTCTCGAAAATTGACAGATTTCGCAAATTGTGCTAGAATGACTGGCACAATTGAGAGAGGGCAATTGCGCCATCTCCGCACAACATAATAGGTGGTATCACGCGAGACGCGACAGGCGTCTCGTTTTCACTTTCAAAGGGGGCGCATCATGGTTACGCAAAATGGTGAGACGACGATCAGTACCTTTGAGTTCTTTGAGATGTTCCCTGATGAGGACGCTGCCATTGAGTACCTTGAAGACGTGAGATGGGGAGAGGGTGAGTATTGCCCCCATTGCGATGGTGAACGGGTCACAAGGCTCAAGGCATACCCGTATTGGATGTGCAGAGATTGCAGGAAGAAGTACACTGTCCGCACTGACACGGTATTTGAGAGATCGCATGTACCACTTCATAAGTGGCTTTACGCGATGTACCTGCTCGAAATCAACCGCAAGGGTATCTCCAGTGTGAATCTATCGAAACAACTGGGGATCAGACAGCCCACAGCATGGTTCATGCTGCACAGGTTGCGCAAGGCGTGCGATGTCGAGGCTATACCACTTAGTGGTACGGTGGAAGTGGACGAGAAGTTCGTAGGTGGTAGTAAGAAGAACATGCACTACGACAGGAAGCAGAAACTACCACCTGGGCCAATTGGTGGTAAAGATGTTGTGTTTGGGTTGCGCGAGCGCGAGAGTGGGGAGGTAATCGCATACCCTATTCCGGATACCACTGCGCGTACTTTGAGTCCGGAGATATTGAGGAACGTGGAGAGAGGCGCAACGGTCTACACTGACGACCATGGTGGATACCATCAGGTAAACAAGTGGTATTCGCACGCGACGGTGAATCACTCCAGATGGCAGTGGGCTGACGAAGATGTGACCACCAATGGTATCGAAAGTGTGTGGGCGGTACTCAAGCGAGGGTATAAGGGCGTTTACCACCATTGGTCGCCCAAGAACACGAGGAGGTATGTGAACGAATTCGTATTCCGCTTAAACTGTAGTAAGAGGTATAATCATTCCATCGACAGGCTTACATGGCTCGTAGAGAACGCGTTTGAGAAGCGACTCACTTATGACGAGTTGACGGGTGATTAACGACACAGGAGGTAGGTATGACCAAAAAGGGGAAGTCCAAGGTAGACAAGGAGGCCCTCGACCGCGTATCACGCAAGGTGCTTGCCTTTAGACCGAGCAAGCACAGAAAAAAGTCAAAGGTGAAGAAGACAAAACCACCGCCCAATTGACGGTGGTTTTCTGTTTTGCAACGCCCAAATGTCGTGGTAAAGTAACGCTTGCCACAGCAGAACGTCCCCCCTAGGGGGGGCTACTAGATTCTGTATAGTTCGCGGATTGGGGACTTCTTGTTCCCTTGTTGGCGTATTGAATCTAGTGGTAGCTGTGGCAAGCGTCCTTATTTCCTCGGCCCAACAAGGGAGCACCACATGCTTGCCACAACGCGTACACTAGATCGTCGTGATTTCCTTAGAGGCACTTGCAAAGCAGGTCTGGCTGTCACGTTAGCAGCCATGCTTCACCCCCCAACAAGTGTTGCACTAGCACACAACCAAGACACCCGTGTTTCCCAAGATGTGGGCGAGACTCTCTCCCCGGAAGCCCTTGAGTTCCTCAAGAGTGGCTTGGCCGCGCTGTGGGTCGCTGGCGTTACCCTGAACGCTTTTGCTCACAACCTCAACTTCGCGAATATGCCAACCCATATGATTCGCTACTTCCAAAGAGCAGGGGGTGAGTGGCGAACGCTCTATGAAGCAAGAGGGGTGTGGGAAACAATCCCCGAACAAATTCGCGCTGGCGGTCAGCAAGAAGTAACACGCTTCTTGTCCAACAGAGATTGGTCTCACAAAATACCTAGGTCTTGGGAAGATAGCAGGTCTGCCAGAGCAAGCAATGGTATCTTTGAGAACTATATCTTGAATCGCAGAAGAGGCGCGCAACCCATGAGGCCAGACGAGATTGCTGCTGCCAGAGCGGTTATTCGTTCTGAAATGATGTATGCAGTAATCAGGATGACGTTTGGCGCGATGGCGAAAGGCGCACTACTTGGCATCGTCATTGGTGGCACTTTAGTGTGTCTCGAATGTGGTCTCCAGTACGCTGAAGGCAAGATGTCTTGGCAGCAGCTAGTGGTCAATGTGATTCGGGCGAGTGCTGTTGCGGGTGCCTTTTCGTTCATGATCGTCGGGGCTGTTATAGGGTTCAGCCTTATATTTCCGAGTCTGATCCCTATTATGGCAGGCGTCTTCTTCGTCCTTCAAATCGCAGGTCTGGTCTTTTTGGCCCAACATCTCGTAAAGTTAGGCAAAGAATACTGGGCATATTTCAAGGATGCGGACCTTCTGGATGACGTGTCTGACATCTTAGAAAAAACTGAAGAATTCATGCAAGGAACGTTAAACGAGACTAAACGTGGAGTGTCGGGCAAGATGCAGGAATTGACGCAAGGCATCGCCAAATGGGTGGGCTGGCGAAGAGCATGGTCAACAGTAAGAGGTTTCTACGACCGACTGGGCGCAGAGAGAGGGTGGGTGTGGTTCGCGTCTCAGACTGAATTCGTCAAGGGCTACACGACAGAGTTGGTTGCGCCAATCGGGGCGTGGGGCAAAACAACCAGCTCTAAAATCAGTCTTCCTAAAATTGACCTGCCCGACGTTGACCTGCCCGAAATCAGCATTGACACAAAAGAAATGAAAGAAACCATTGCCAATGTGATCAATGTCGAGTTTGACAGTGCCCTCAAGACATCCAGACAACTGAGAGGGCAGTTGGAAGAGTACATGGCAGAGGTCACAACGGGCTAAAAACCTGTGCGGGTGTGCGCGTCACAACCTTCTACTGACTCATTTCTTAGAATTGATGGGCGCACGAGGTTTTAGCGGACGCCCGCACACAGTCCGCCAGACGTTCCCGCGTCACAACCTTCTACTGACTCATTTCTTAGAATTGATGGGCGCGTCGGACTACACGCTCATACGTGTCGTCTGATAGGTCACACGCGTCAACATTCATTAGAACATCAAGTCAAAGAAAAGATGGGTGCGCAAAGACTTAACGCGCTTAAA
>VYDA01000325.1:11401-14986 GCA_009843665.1 Caldilineaceae bacterium SB0675_bin_29
AATGACATTGTGCTAAATTGACGCTTGCCACAGCAGAAATCGCCTCCAGGCGACAACACGAGTTGCTGCAAATGCAAGATCGGGACTTCAAGTCCCCTTGTTGGTTTGCAGAATCTTGTGTCTGCTGTGGCAAGCGTCCTTGATCTATAGCCCAGCAAGGGGGCACCATCAGAGACGAACACGCTTAGATTCAGATTGATAAACACAAAGAGGAGGAGAGGGAAGGGGAACCAGAGTGAAGTATGAATATAGATATGTGGAAAACGAAAAATTACATGACTGGGTAACGCAACACGCAGACTACAGTGTGCCCTATAAAATCTATAAATGGTTGGAATGCGCAAAGTGCAAGGCAGCAATGGTCTGCGAGGTGCGGGAAAAAGAAATCATAGGTATCGAACCCGAAGGCACCGACCCTATCGAATGTAGCATCGTTGGTTTTGCATAAAGACTCGTAGCCCACCCTATACCCAACTACTCCCTTATGCAGAAACTGAAACGACCTAGAGGCTACACCCAACGCCTGCGAAGAACCGCGTACATACTACTGGCTATGTCGATAGCCTACGCTATTGCACGCGCTTGTCTATAACGACCGGCCAGCCTGCTGTGCGCGATGACGCGTCAACCCGGACAAAATGCCTTCCGATGAGGTCAGTATCTTCGTGGAACGGCGGGCGGCTGGACTATAGCAGTATTTCATTACGGATGAGAGGTGTGGTCAATGAGTACGCAGAGTCGATTCAACCGGGTAGGCAAACTCCATATGCAACTTTCAGAATTGGAGTCGAAGCTGGAGAGAGCCAGAAGAGAAGGTTATGTGATGGCAGAACATCTCCAAGCGATTGCTAAGGCTTTGGCACCGGAAGAAGGCCACATTGCTGACCCGGTAATATATGCAAATGATGAAGTCTTTGCGGTGGTGGGGCACGTCGGAGAAATGATTCAGACTGTTGGCTCGAAAGAATTCCCTGTTTCTGAATTCCCAAACATTAAAGGTCTCTTGAATCGAATATATGCTCTGACCACTGAAATAGAAAGGGTGAGGCAAAGCCTAAAGGATGCAGAGCAAGAGGCTAAGAGGGCCATGCCTTGGGAATAACTGGGAGACCACCGAGGGAAAAACAGGAGAATGATAAGAAGTGATGGGGATTACTGAGGAAGACTTTTTCGACTTTCTGCTCGTATCCATTTTCGTGGCACCATTCGTCATTCTTATCATCGCCAGCAATCAAAATAAGCGACGCGACAATTCAGAGTAACAACACAAACTCGTCAACGGCATTGCTGACGAGTTTTTTGTTCACAATTGCAAGGGTGCATCCCAATATTGGGATGCACCCTTGCGAATCTATAAAATAGCTATTGAATACCATGCACAAAAGAATCACAGAAGCCAGCAGGGGATCGAAGAAAAGCATTGCGCGGCTGGCTAACCTAATCCTTTTCATTTCGATAGCATTGAGCCTCCTCGCTCTGCTCGCGAGCGAAAGGCTTGCGCGTGCGCAGGAGGGAATACCATCTTGTCACACCATGTGCGTGGATGATAAGTTCTGCCTTGAACTTAATGTTCGCGAGCCTTGGGGTGCACCGTGGCGACTGGATCAAGCACAGCGTGTTGGGAATCAATGTCGTTGCTTATGCTGTGACGTGTCAGGCTTATATTCCCAGGTACGGTATCTCGACATATCAGGCGTTTCATCTCCTACACCGACACCGACGCCTACGCACACTGCTACGCCAGAACACACGGAGACACCGACGCCTACGCGCACGGAAACACCAGCGCACACTGCTACGCCTACACGCACTTACACACCAGCGTGGACATCGACTCACACTGCCACGCCTGCGCACACGCACACACCGACACCGACGCACACTGGCACGCCAGCACCGCCCGCAACCAGCACGCGAGAATTCGTGAAGGAACCAGAAACGTTCTTACCTTCACCATCGCCTACCTATACGCAAGAGGCACCGACCGCAACGCAAACGTCGGTAATGGGTACACCCCATCCGATCTCGACGCCTAAAGCAACCCCAGGCGACAAGACCTCGGACGAATCAGCGCAAAAGTGGCACACTGACTGCATCCCGCGACATGCGGGACGCCCGTTCGCCTTATGCGAAACCGGCTCCGGCAGCGGCTGGTGGCTGCACTTTGCAGGTTGGGGCCAAGTACTGACTGGCCCGTATATCCCGTACAACGGAAGTGGCGAGCGCGAGTACATACATCCGATTACAGGCCAGTTGGTGACGGTGACTTGGCCTGCACCGAGCATCGTCCGCATCGCTACCGCGTATGCAGACGGCAAGCCTTACACTCTGATCGCCTACTCCGATCAGGGTTGGACACACGAGGAGTGGTAGGGGCATATGGGTGCATCCCCAATTGACAAATTCAGCGAAAAATGCTACACTGACGCAAACAATCAAAGTGACTGGAGGGGGCTAAACATGATTTATGTGCTCGAATATTTAGTATGGAAAGGCGAACATGATAACTATATTTCTCTGTGCAAAAATCTGGAAGTGGCAAGCTGCGGCAAAACGGCAGAAGAAGCCCTCGTTAACCTTCAAGATGCAGTAGCCCTGTACATCAAAACAGCAACAGAAGACGAAATCCTCTACGACCTCGATCAAGTCACTTATCCCCCCACACACATGCCTAACGACCCACTAACAAAAAATATCAGCCTCATACCTCAAAAAATGTTCGTCGAAATGAACATGGCGCATGACTGAACCAAAATCCATTTCGTCCAATAGCGTGGTTAAAACTCTCGCAGATTACGGGTTCTCAGTTGCCCACGAAAGCCACATAAACATTAGCATGAAAAAACGCTGGAGAGACGAATACGGACGCCCTCGCGGTATCGTCGTTACAATCCCCAAACTAGAAGAAATCCCCTCAGAAGTTCTTGATAGCATTAGTAAGAAATCAAGACTATCACGACATCTGTTTAACTAACCCATACACAATTCAACCTATCGCATACTCACTTCGGGAACTACATCCCGAAGTATTAGAGTTTCGTTAGCGTCGTCAAATTCTTGTGCAGTTAAGCGTATAAGCCCCGAGACAGTAACCGATCTGGTCGAGGACGGACTGCCGGTCATCGCCATGCTACCCGACGACGAGTCTCCTGGGACCGCTCGTCAAATGGGCGTGGCCGGAATCCTCCCCCGTAGTGTCAGAGCGCGTCAACTGCGCGCCGCCCTCTACGCTGTCGCCGAAGGTCTGTCAGTTACAGCCCCCTCCCTCACCACGCCTCTGTGGATCTCGTCGAACCCTTCCCAACACTCCATCCCTGAACCACTTACACCAAGAGAACTGGAAGTGCTGTCCCTGCTGGCTGAAGGTCTGACCAACCGGGCCATCGGTCTGCGTCTGGGCATCAGCGAGAACACCGCAAAATTCCACGTGCAAGCGGTCCTCACTAAGTTAGGCGTCAGCAGCCGCACCGAAGCTGTAGTCCTCGCCACCAGGCTGGGGCTTCTCACCCTCTGACCGCCGCAACTGCTCAAATCGACGCCGGCACACCGCCTGAAACCGGCAAGCAGCGCCCGGTACGTCCCTCC
>VYDA01000518.1:0-11258 GCA_009843665.1 Caldilineaceae bacterium SB0675_bin_29
CGCAAACGGATCGCGGCAAACTTTGTGGGACTGGCGCTTGCGGCCGCTGTTGGGCTGGCTGTCCTCTCTTTCACGACTCGGATCCCGGATGCAGAAAGTTTACCGGATGAGGTTGCGGCGCGGCTTGAGGAGTTGAAGACTGTGCAGGGGCGGCTGCAGCTGGGGAAAGATGACCAGACGGTCGAGTACGAGTTGTGGGTGCAGCGGCCGCGGCATCTGCGGGCGGAGGCGGAATTGGAGGGGCTGGACCGCAGGGCTGTCTTTATCATGACATTCAACGAAGAAGAGGCATGGACGTATGACCCGGTGCTGGATCTCGCCACCGTCACCGACCGGAAGGAAGGCGCGGCGGCGTCCTCGCGCTTCGGTACGTCATTGTTGGAGACGATGCCGGATGATGTGCTGGCGGCGCTGCGCGCGGGAGAGCTGCAGATTGTCGGCGAGGAAGCGGCTGCCGGCCGGAATGCGCTGCGGGTGCAGATTCAGCTGCCTTTAGGGCAGAGTCCACTGGAAGAGGCAGGGGAGCAGGTGACCGTCTGGCTGGACAGGAGCACCTACTATCCGCTGGCGATCGAAGGCAGTAACGGCTTCCGCATGCGGTTCGACTTCATCAAGTTCGATGAAGAGATCGATCCGCGGACGTTTGTCTTCTTCCCTCCACCGGGCGCGACCGTGCGCCGGATCGGTGAGTAACGGGTCGCCGCGCGCGGACGCGCGCGCAGAGATGCCGCGGGGATTTGCCCGTTTTCGCAATATCCTGGCGGCCTGTATCGCCACCCGTTTGGCAATCGATACAACTACACAGCTGTTTTTCCCCTTCCTGCGGACGGTTGCGCTGGGTCTGGGGATGGATATCGTTGTCCTGGGCCGTCTGGTCAGCCTGCGCAGCCTGGCGGGGTTGAGTGCGCCGCTGTTTGGCACGGCGGCGGACAACTACGGCTATCGCCGCATTATGCGCCTGTCGCTGCTGTTGACGGCGGCGGGCATGTTTCTGCTGGGCAGCGGTGCCGGCATCTGGTCGGTCGTCGTTGGCATGATCGTGTCGGGGGCGGGGCTGACGGGCTTCCTGCCGACCTGCCAGGCGTATATCAGTGCGCGACTGCCGTTTGCGCAGCGGGCGCGGGGCATCGGGATATTGGAGTACTCCTGGGCACTGGCAGGCATTGTCGGTCTGCCGCTGATGGGCTTTCTCTTTGGCCGCTTCAGCTGGCGACTCCCGTTCTTCGTGCTGGGCGGGGCGATGCTGGCAAGCTGGGTTCTAATTGGACTCTTGCCGGAAGCGACGGCCGGCGTACGGGTTATGGACCCCGAAAGGGCGCGGCGTCGGGAGGCGGCCCGGAAAAGGCTCAGAAGCCGCTCGTTCACCCCTCTTCTCGTTTCCCTGCCTCCGCTTCGTATGCAGACTATCACCGGCCTTTTTGATCTCGGCCCCAACTGGCGGGCCGCTCTGGCCGTCATCAGCGCCAACGCGCTCTTCTATTTCAGCCAGGTCCACATTCTGATTGCGCATGGCGCGTGGCTGGAGACCGAATACGGCCTGGTCCCGGAAACGTTGGGACTGGTAGCATTTGCGCAAGGCGCCGCGGACCTGTGCGGCAGTGTGCTCGTCTCGCTTATAACCGACCGGATCGGCAAGAAGCGGGCCGTGCAGTTCGGCATGCTGGGTTCTCTGCTGGTCTACGTCTCCATGCCGATTATCAATGTGGGGCTGGCGCCGGTGGTTGCCGCGCTGGTGGTGCTGCGCTTCGTGTTCGAGTATGGGATTGTCAGCGCCATCGCTCTGATCAGCGAACAGGCGCCGGACCGGCGGGGGAAGCTGATCTCCCTTTCGGTGGCGCTCAATCTGCTTGGCTCCACGTTCAGCGGATTTACGGGGCCGTGGATGTATACCCGTTTCGGCGTGTGGGGGCTGGGGCCGGTGGCGGCGGTGGGGACGTTGACGGCTTTGTGCTGTTGACGGTTTGGGGACGCGAGTCGGCTTGACGGCTCTCACTGAGATTTGGCACGGGGCAGATCATGACAGTACTCTACCGACCTGACGACGGGGTAGCGGGCGATTTCATCCCCTTCTACTGGGAGGGTGACTACCACCTTTTCTATATCAAGGAATACGGGGCTGAGACGGGACATGGCCCGGGCCGGCCCTGGTATCACCTCGTGACGCGCGACTTTGTCCACTTCGAAGAATGGGGCGAGGCGATAACACATGGGGCCCCCGATGAGCAGGACGTCGATGTCGGGACCGGCTCCGTGATCGCGGGCGACGGCATCTTCTACATCTACTTTACGGGTATCAATCCAGCCTTCGCCGGTACCGGCAAGGCGGCGCAGGTGGTGATGCGCGCCACCAGCACTGACCTGCGTTCATGGCACAAGGACCCGGACTTCAAGTTCTTCGCGCCCACTGAGCTTGGGTATGAGCTGGACGACTGGCGCGACCCCTTTGTGTTCTGGAACGAGGCGGCCGGCGAGTACTGGATGCTGATGACGGCGCGCACGGATAGCGGCCCGGTGCGCAACCGGGGCTGTATCGGCCTGGCGGTCAGCTCCGACCTGGTGACATGGGAGGGGCGGCCGCCGCTTTGGGCGCCGGGTGAGGTGTGGGCGCACCCCTGTCCGGACCTGTTTCGTTATGGCCAACTGTGGTATCTGGTCTATTCTGTCTCAAGGGAATGGATCGCCACCCATTACCGGATGGCGCACAGTTTGGCGGGGCCGTGGACCTCTGCGGACGACGACATGTTAGACGGTCTTGCATACGGCGCCGCCAAGACGGCGGGGGACGGGTCGCAGCGCTATTCCTTTGGCTGGCTGCCGGTGCGCGCGGACGAGTCGGACGACGGCGAATGGCTGTGGGGCGGCAACCTGGTCGTACACGAGGTTGTGCCGCAGCCGGACGGTTCTCTGGCGGTCAGCATACCCGGGACGGTCGCCGGCGCTTTTGACAAGCCGGCGCCGCTTGTGCCGCGACCGGTGCTCGGCAACTGGGAGGTCGAGGGGGATAGCGCCAGGACATCTGCGGTGAGCCGGTACGCGCTGATGACGTTAGGGGAGATGCCGGACGAGTGTCTGATCGAAGCGACTGTGACATTCGCGCCAGACTTGACCAACTGCGGCCTGCTCCTGCGCGCCAGCGATGATCTGGAGTCTTACTACCAGGTACGGCTGGAGCCGGCCAAGTACCGGGTCGTGCTGGACCGCTGGTCGCCGCATTTCAGCGTCACCACGACGAACCCACCCTTTATGCTCGAACGCCGGGTCGTTCTGGAGCCGGACAGACCCCTGAAGGTGCAGGTGCTTGTGGACGGCACGGCTCTGGTCATCTATGTCGATGAACAGGTCGCCCTCTCCGGCCGCATCTACGACAGGCGCGTGGGCGCGCTGGGGCTCTTCGCGACCGAGGGTGAGGTCCGGTTCGACGGGATCGGAATGGCGACCCGATGATTTGCCGGGGCGAGTAGTTGTGTGGCAACGGTTTTCTTCCCGTTTCCGGGCACGAACATGGGCGTCATCCAGGGCTGACCGGCAACCGCGCGCGGAGGCGTCGCGTGGCTTCTCCCGCTTCCGCCATATCCTGGCCGCCTGTGTGGCTACCCGGCTGGTCGTCGACACAACTGTCCAACTTTTCTACTCCTTCTTACCGATCATTGCGCTGGGGATGGCCCTGGATGTTGTCGTTCTGGGCAGGCTGATGAGCCTGCGCAGCGCGGTGGGGCTGAGCGCGCCGCTGTTCGGCAGCGCGGCGGACCGCTACGGCTACCGGCGCGTGATGCGTCTGGCCCTGGTTTTGGCCGCGTCTGGGACCTTCTTGCTGGGCAGCGGCGCGGGGTTCTGGTCGGCTGCGGCCGGGATGGTCCTATCGGGAGTGGGGTTGACCGGCTTCTTGCCGACCGTCCAGGCTTACATCAGCGCGCAGCTGCCCTTTGCGCAACGGGCGCGGGGCCTCGGTATTCTGGAGTATTCCTGGGCCCTGGCGGGGATACTCGGCCTTTCGCTGATGGGGCTGCTTTTCGACCGTTTCAGCTGGCAACTCCCCTTTATCGTTTTGGGCGTTGCCATACTAGCCGGCTGGGCCCTTCTGGGATTTCTGCCGAAAGTACCGAGGGGCGCAGACCCTTCACTGGCGGGCGCCGGCGCAGAGAACGGGCCGACGCAGGTCGGCGTTGTAGGTGAAGAAGGCGGTACGGAGGTGGGCCTTGAGAAGGGGGTCACGCCGTCTCTTACCCTTCACCTCTCACGACTCGCATCCGGCGCGGCGCGACATATCGCCGGTCTATTCGATCTCGGCCCAAACCGGCTCTCGGCCTATATGATAATCGGCGCGAACAGTTTCTTTCTTTTCAGCCAGGGCCACGTCCTCATTGCTCACGGCGTCTGGCTGCAGACCGAATACGGCCTGACGGCAACTGCCTTGGGCCTGGTGGCCTTGTTGCAGGGCGCAGCGGACCTGGCGGGGGCTGTTCTCGTGTCATTGATCGCGGACGGGGTCGGCAAGAAGCGATCATTTCAGGCAGGCCTTCTCGGTTCAGCGCTGGTTTACCTCTCTCTCCCAGCCGTCAATATCGGGCTGTTGCCGGTCGTCGCGGCGTTGCTGCTGATGCGATTTACATTCGAGTACGGCCTCGTCAGCGCCGTCGCTCTGGTCAGCGAACAGGCTCCGGACCGGCGGGGCAAAGTGATGTCACTGGCGGTGGCGATCAACCTGGTGGGGATGACCCTCACCGGATTTACCGGGCCGTGGATGTACACACGCTTCGGCGTATCGGGGCTGGGGCCGGTGGCGGCCGTCTGTACGCTGGCGGCGTTTGTCCTGTTGACGGTCTGGGGACGCGAGTCGGCGGAAACTGCAGGGGCCGGGAGTTAGGGATTAGGGGTCAGTGGCTAGCGTAGGCGCAGGAGTCGGCTGGGAGAAGTGATTTGCGCCGCTTACATAAGCCGTGCCATGATAATTTTGCATGCTTCGTCGAGCAGTTCACGTAGATGGGACGCCGCCGCACGGGGGGCTATGGTTGTCCCGCACACACGGTATTGAGGAATCCTCAAATGAACATCATCTACCTGCATTCGCACGACACGGGCCGGTACCTGCAGCCCTACGGCCATGCGGTGCCCGCGCCCAATCTGCAGCGGCTGGCGGAGGAGGGCGTTCTCTTCCGGCGGGCGTTCAGCGCGGCGCCGACCTGCTCGCCGAGCCGGGCCTGTCTGCTCACGGGCCAGAGCTCGCATTCCTGCGGGCAGCTGGGGCTGGCCAACCGGGACTTCTTTCTGCAGCATCCGGAACGGCACCTGGCGAACTTTCTGCGCGGCCACGGCTACCGCACGGCTTTGTGCGGCTTTCAACATCTGACGCTCGATACGCGCACGCTGGGCTACGAATGGATCGCAGAAGCCGACCCGCCCGGGTCCCGGGGACCGGAATACAGAACGGAGGCTGCGGTCGAGTTCATCAAGCGGGAGCATGACCGTCCCTTCTTCCTGGCCGTGGGTTATTCCGAGACGCATCGCGTCTTTCCAGAGCCGAGCGAGGAGGAGGACGTGCGCTATACGCTGCCGCCGGCGCCGCTGCCGGATACGCCGGAGACCCGCTACGACATGGCCTCCTACAAGCGCATGGCCAAGATCCTGGACGACCAGGTGGGGATCGTTCTTAACGCGCTGGAGGAGGCGGGGCTGGCTGAGGATACGCTGTTCATCTACACGACGGACCACGGGCTGGCTTTCCCCGGCATGAAATGCACGCTGACCGACCACGGCTTCGGGGTTTCGCTGATTATGCGGGGGCCGCAGGGGTTTAGCGGCGGCAAGGTCGTGGACGGGATGGTCTCCCAGATCGACATCTACCCGACGCTGTGCGAGCTGCTGGGCGTCGAGCCGCCGGCGTGGCTGCAAGGGCGCTCGGTTGTGCCTCTGGTGGCGGGAACTGCCGATGAGATCAACGAGGAGATCTTCGGGGAGGTGAGCTATCACGCCGGTTATGAACCGAAACGGGCGGTGCGCACGCAGCGCTGGAAGTATATCCGTCGTTTCGACGGGTGGGCAACGACGACGATGCCCAATATCGACAACGGGCCGAGCAAGCAGTATCTGATGGACAACGGTCTGGCCGAGCGCAAGGTCCACCAGGAGGCGCTGTACGATCTGATCTATGATCCGAACGAAGCCTGCAACCTGGTGAACGATCCGGATTACGCGGGTGCGCTGGCGGAGATGCGCGGGCGGCTCGCGTCATGGATGGAGCGCACGGATGACCCCCTGCTGCGGGGACCGGTGCCGGCGCCGGTGGGCGCGTACGTGGACAGCCCGGGCGACGCGCATCCGGGCGTTTCGGAACGGGACTCGGTCAGCCAGTGGCTGCGGCGGGAGAGGCTGGATATCCGAGGATAGTATTCTGTTATGAGAAGCCGGCGGCCAAGAGATGCAGCGGCTGCCGGCGTCATTTTTCTCCCAGGGCGTAAACCAGCGCCTCGATGAGGAGATCAATATCGGACTCGGTCGCGACGAGCGGCGGGGCCATGATGAGGATGTTGCCCAGGCCGGGAACGGTGTTGCCGTTGCGCCCGAGGATGACGCCGGCCTGTTTGCAGCGGCCCAGGACCGCCAGCACTTCAGCGTCGTCGAGGGGCTTTTTGGTACCCTTGTCGGCCACCAGTTCGACGCCCAGGAGCAGCCCGCGGCCGCGGGCATCGCCCACCCACGGGTGCGACGACAGGTTCTGCAGTTGCGCCAGCGCGTAGTCCCCCAAGCTGCGGGCTTTTTCCACCAGACCTTCTTCCTCCACAATTTGCAGATTGCGCAGACCGACAGCGGTGCTGACCGGATGTCCGCCAAAGGTGTTGATGTGGCGGAAGTGGGTCAGGTCGCCGGCCTCGCCCATGAAGACGTCGAAGATATACTCCTGCACGGCGGTCGCAGCGAGGGGCATGTAGCCGCTCGAAAGCCCTTTGGCCATGGTGATGATGTCGGGCTTTACGTCCCAGTGGTCGTGTCCGAACATCTCGCCGGTGCGGCCGTAGCCGGAGACGACCTCGGAGAATATGAGGAGCACGCCGTACTCGTCACAGATTTCGAGCACGCGCGGCAGGTACTCGTCCGGCGGGACAAGGACGCCGCCGCCGGAGATGATCGGCTCCATCAGGACCGCGGCGACGGTCTCGGGCCCCTCGTAGATGATCGTTTCCTCGATCGCCTGCGCGCAGGCGATGCCGTGCTCGGCCGGGGTGAGTTTGGGATGGGCGCGGTAGGGATAGGGGGGCGGGACGTGGATGAAGCCGGGCGCCATCGGCCCATAGCCGATCTTGCGTTCGGCCTGGCCGGTGGCGCTCATGGCACCGAGCGTGTTGCCATGGTAGGCGCGGTGGCGGGAGATGATCTTGTAGCGGGTGGCGCCGCCCGGTTTGCCGGACTGCAGGTGGTACTGGCGGGCGACCTTGAAGGCGACCTCGTTGCCTTCGGAGCCGCTGGAGGAGAAGTAGACGCGGCCGGGCCAGCCGAGGAGGTCCAGTATTTTGTCGGCCAGCTGCGCGCCGGGCGCGTGGGTCATGGTGGGCGCGAGATAGGGGAGCTCGGCCATCTGCGCGGCGGCGGTTTCGGCGAGTTCGCTGCGCCCGTAGCCGATATTGACGCACCAGAGGCCGGCCATGGCGTCGAGGTAACGGCGGCCCTGGTCGTCTTCCAGGTAGCAGCCTTCGCCGCGGACGATGAGGGTAGGCGGTGTGTCGGCGAGCGGCTTATGCTGGGTAAGGGGATGCCAGAGGGCGCGGACGTCGAGTTCGGAGATGGAAGGGGCAACGGTCATTTTTGTTCTCGCTTCCTCTGAGGAGTTGGTGTCGTTTACGGTGGGATCATACCAGCATCTGGCGATCCGGTCTACCATCAGCAGGCCGCGCGCAGCGCATTACCAGCATCGACTCCTGCCGGCGCAACAGCATTCACTTCCACTAACCGTCCCAGCCTAAAATACAAAAATTCCGGATACACTTCTTGGCGGCCCAGAAGTGCGCCGGCTGCGTTCCGCTGTAGCCAGTCAGCCCTGTTATCACTCTCTATGATCGATCGGCTGCGACCGGCACACCGCCACCTGGAATGGTCCCCATAAATCCTCGTTGATGCTGTGTTCACTAAATGATATAATTCTTGCAACCTCTGCCGCAGGCCAGCAGAGAGATGTGTCCAGGAAGTGTGCTCCATCACGGATTTGGCGCCGGAAGACAGCAGGGTAGCGCCTGGCTGCCTGGTTGGTGTATGCGGTTCCAAACTGTGACGCGGCCCAGCATCTTGGGCCAATCGTGATCGGTTGAACGCCTTTCTCTCATGCCAATTGGATGATCCAAATCCAATTGGTTTTGCAATCAGGACTCTGGCTTTTGTTCGTGTTATGCGGAGGCCGTCCCGGCCCGAACCGCCTTAAATGCGTCAGTCGGCCGTCTACACATCTGAGAACAAAGGAGAAAAACCGTATGTCAACCTCTTTGCGTCATACTCGCCGTGATTTTTTGCGCTTCTCCGGTGGACTATCTGCCAGCATACTTGCTGTAGCCTGCGTGACTCCCGGGGCCGATACCGGCACTGACGACACTGCGGGCGAACCGGCCGTTGAGAAAGAACAGATTCTCGTGTGGGACCAGTTCGGTGAAGATTCCGTGGGTGTCAATGAGATCGTTGTCAAGTTCAATGAGGCACATCCTGAGTACCATGTCACGCGTGAAGCACAGACCAACATGCGCGATATTCTCAAGACATCGCTTGACGCGGGCGCCGGACCGGATGTGATGTACTATGATACCGGGCCAGGCTTTGCCGGCGTGCTGGCACGCGCCGGGCTGCTTTTGCCGCTGGACGACGCGTATGAGCAGTACGCCTGGAATGAGCGCATCCTGCCGATAGCCCGCGAGCGCGCCAGTTTTGACGGCGTAACCTACGGAATCGGCAATGAGTTGGAGATAGTAGGAACGTTCTATAACGAACGGATCTTTGACGAACAGGGGTTGGCGGCGCCTGACACGCACGACGACTTCCTGGCGGTCTGCGAGGCGCTCAAAGCGCAAGACATCATTCCAATGGCGTGGGGCAACCAAAACAAATGGCCCGCCGGTCATACGTTCAGTGTCTTCAGCGGCAATATCGCCGGCAAGGACAATCTGGCTGCAGCCATTTCGGGCGAACTTGCCTGGAATGAACCGGACTTCGTGGAATCGATCCAAATCCCCTTTGTGGACATGGTGGATGCAGGTTACTACAACACAGATATCAACGCCGTAACCTATGACGATTCCAATCTGCTCTTTTACAGTGGGCAGGCTGCCATGCGCCTGACAGGATCGTGGATGGTCGACGGCTACACCAATCCGGACAACATTACGGATCCGGTTGGCTTCTTCTTCTATCCTTCGATCCGCGAGAAGGTAATCGCTCCCCCTGCCGGTCTTGGTTCCGGTTACTTCGTAGGACGGGACGCTCAGTCGCCTGAGGGAGCATTTGCTTACCTGAACTTCCTGTTTTCGGATGAAACAATCGGGGACTGGTTGGAAGGCATGGCCATGATCCCGCCTGTCCGCCTGAATGCAGACGATTACAGTATCTCGGATCTGCTGCGATTCACCATCATCGAAATCCAACAGAACGCCGAGAGCATGGGCTTCAACATTGATGTATTGACGCCCGACAACTACAATACGATGATGTTCGACGGTTTCCAGGAAGTGATTGGCAAGGTAAAGACAGCGCAGGAACAGGCCGACGACCTGGAAGCTGCCATGCAAGAGGCCATCGAGAGAGGAACGGTGATGGACATCACTCCTTGAGGAAGCAGTCCCGACAGGAATGCGGCCATCGGGACAGCAGGGCTGGCCGCATTCCTGCCAACATGCCTTACGCTTGCGACAGTTCAATGGATTCGAACATGAAGGGGGTCAGGGCGTTGCAGGACGATAGCCTGACCGCATGTAGAAAAGGCAGGTACTGCTTCCCTGGCCGGGCGGACAGGATCGAGTGAAATGACAGCTGCTGCACCAGTACGCCGGGGGCAACTCTCGCCACGCGCCAAGCGGAAAGCGCTTGCCGGATGGGCATTTGTTGTCCCGGCGCTCCTCATTTACGCATTCTTCTTTGTTCAACCGTTCTTTTATTCAATCTACTATAGCCTTACCGACTGGAACGGCGCCGATCCGGTCAAGCAGTTTGTGGGCTTGGGAAACTACATCAAGTTAGCCGGAGACTCACTGCTGTGGCAGGCACTAGGTCACAACCTCATCTGGGTGATTATAGGCACAGTTTCGCCCATCGCAATAGGATTGCTGCTTGGCGTCCTGATTTGGACTGGCGCGCTAGGCCGGGTCCTTTTTCGGACAATCTATTTCCTTCCGGTCGTTCTCTCAGAGGTTGTTATTGCCATTATTTGGAACTGGATTTACCATCCGCTCTTCGGCGCAGTGAACCAGATCTTGCGCGGTATCGGGCTGGACCATCTGGCGCGCGGATGGCTAGGCGACCCCCAGACGGCGCTGCTTGCCCTCCTGATGACAGCTATCTGGTCTTACTACGGCTTCTGTTTCGTCATTATCATGGCGGGACTTCAGAATGTGGATATTTCGTTGGTGGAGGCAGCTACGATTGATGGCGCGAACGGCTGGCAGCGTTTCATCCATGTGATCGTGCCGCAGTTGAGCCACGTGCTCACAATGATCACCGCATTTACACTCATCGGAGGATTCAACGTCTTTGGCATTGTCTTCGTGATGACGCAAGGCGGACCAGGTACGGCGACACAGGTAATCGCTACGTACACCTACCGCAAGGCTTTTCAGGAGAGCCAGGTGGGGTATGGGGCCGCCTTATCGATGGTCATGACGCTTCTGTCACTGGCGACGTCCTACATTTTTATCCGATTGCGCGAACGGCAGGAACAATAAGATGCAGAATACCAGCACCGTCCAGGAATGGTCCCGAATGGGTGCGCGGGGACCAAGGCAAAGCGCAGTTCGCGATAGGCTTCTCCGCTATATCGGTTCATTGCTGCGTTATGCTATTCTAATTTTTTTCACACTGGTCTGCATTACACCATTGTTCTGGGTAATAGCGTCATCTCTGAAAACGACGGGGCAGATCGCTGCCAATCCACTGGGCTTTCCTACTGAAATCCGGTGGGACAACTACATCGAAGCCTGGACTGTAGGCCGCTTTGGAAAATACTTCAAGAACAGCGTCATTGTTTCAATTCCGATCGTCACTTTCGTAATTCTGTTGGCGAGCCTGGCAGGCTA
>VYDA01000518.1:11268-14981 GCA_009843665.1 Caldilineaceae bacterium SB0675_bin_29
GGCGCGTCTCAGGTTTCACGGTTCGAACTTCGTCTTCGTCCTGTTTCTGCTTGGGCTGATGGTTCCGTTCCAGTCAATTATGATTCCGCTGTTTTATATCCTTAAGGATATCAGGTTCCTGGGAACTTACTGGGCAATGATCGTCCCCAGTATCGCTCTAGGAATGCCCTTCAGCATCTTTTTCATGCGGGCCTATTTTTCCGGACTTCCGCAGGAGTTGGGCGACGCGGCAGAGATCGATGGCTGTAACGAGTTCAGTGTCTACTGGAGGGTCATGCTGCCTCTGGCCGGGCCGGCAGTCTCCGCTCTGGTCGTCCTGCAGTTCATGGGCGCCTGGAACGCCTTTCTTCTGCCCCTCATCTATATGCAGAAGGAAGAGATCCGGCCACTCGTTCTTGGGCTGATGTTCTTTCGAAGCAGGTATACGCAGAACTATCCATTGACGATGGCGGGGGCCGCCATTGTCATGGTGCCGATTGTCATCGTCTATCTCGTCTTCCAACGCAGGTTTGTTCAGGGATTGACGGCAGGGGCGGTGAAGTAGGCGCCAGGTCAGGTAAGCGCTCTGCCAAGCCTGCTGCGCTTGAACATCTGTACCTCAACGCTTGTTCGAATCACTGACTCCCATTCTCCAGTTCACCCTTCAGACAGCGAGGGTTGAGCGCGCGCATTAGTTGGACGAATGCACGCGTTTTTCCTTATTTTGGGACGCGCGAGCGACTAAAGTGCTCCCTGCAATTGTCGTGTATGTTCGCCGCACTTATGATAGAATGCGCATGGTTGCGCTTGCTTGTCAGCAATCGTTCAGTCAGAGATTCAGATAGCAGAAAAACGGTCACAGCCCAGGAATGAAACGGGTAAACGGACAGCCTCCCCATCAACGAGATGTAGTAAAAGATCCCTGTCAAGCTGATCAGATAAACTGCAATTCGGACAGTGTCGATCGAGAGGAGCGAAGGCGACGCGCCCTCTCGATTGTTGGGGCGTTCTCCAGCGGGGTCGACGATCTTTCGGTCAATCACGATCACTATCTGGCTGAGGCGTATGCAAACACAGCCGATGATGAATGATCGTACTTCATTGATAAGCACGGTTTCACTCCCATAGATCAGCTACAACATCCCAATTCAGGAGGAAGGTATGACTCAGGATACTATCCGCGTCGGCGTTGTCGGCGCAGGCGCCAACACGCGTGACCGGCATATTCCGGGCCTGCAGGCGATCGAAGGCGTCGAGATCGTCGCGGTCTGCAATCGCAGTCAAGAGTCAGGCGAAAGGGTTGCGAATCGGTTCGGCATCGAGCGGGTGTGCACGAACTGGCAGGATGTCGTGCAAGCCGAGGACGTGGACGCCGTAGTGATCGGCACGTGGCCGTACATGCACCGTCTCCTCACGGTGACCGCGCTGGAGGCGGATAAGCACGTGATGTGCGAGGCGCGCATGGCGATGAACGCGTCGGAGGCCCACTGTATGTACGATGCGCTGCGCAGCCGGCCGCACCTGGTGGCGCAGATCGTGCCGTCACCGTTCAGCCTGCGCGTGGACCGCACGATCCAGCGGTTGATTCGCGACGGCTGGCTGGGGGATGTGCTGGTGGTGGATGTCCGCGCGGGCGGCGCCTTCATCGACAAGGACGTTGAGATGCACTGGCGCCATAATATGGACTACAGCGGGCTGAACGTGATGACGATGGGCATCTGGTATGAGGCGATGATGCGCTGGGTCGGCGAGGTCACCAGCGTGGTCGCCAAGGGGAAGACCTTCACGCCGGTGCGCCAGGACGAAGAAGGCCGCATGATGGGCGTACGCATCCCCGATCACATTGACATCATCGCGGACCTGGCCGGCGGCGGGCAAGCGCACATTCAGGTGAGCAACGTGACAGGATTCGGTGATCCGCCCTCGGCGACGATTTACGGCAGCGAAGGCACACTGCATTTCAGCGGCGATGTCCTGACGGGCGGACAGCGCGGCGACAGCGGCCTCAGCGAGATCGATATACCCGCGCATGAGGTGGGCGGCTGGCGCGTGGAGGAAGAGTTCATCAACGCGATCCGCGGGCACGAAGTGATCACCCATACCGATTTCGCCACGGGCGTGAAGTACATGGAGTTCACCGAGGCGGTCCATCGCAGCCGGCGCAGCGGGAAGACGGTGAACCTGCCGCTGCTGTAAGGGCGGCGGCCAGGGATCGCCGGCCATGACAACAGGGGGAGCCCGATGAAACGATACGGAATGGTCATTCACGTCAGGCCGGAGTTGGAGGACGCCTACGTACATCTGCACGCCAACACCTGGCCGGAAGTCCTGCAGAAGATCAGCGACTGTAATATGCGCAACTACTCGATCTTCATGCGGGACGGTTATCTGTTCGCCTATTACGAGTATGTGGGGGACGACTACGAGGCCGATATGGCGAAGATGGCGGCCGACCCGGTTACACAGGCGTGGTGGAAGCTGACCGATCCCTGCCAGGAGCCGGTGGAGAGCGCGGCCGAAGGCGAGCGCTGGGCAGAGATGGAGGAGGTATTCCATCATGACTGAGCGCCGACGCTATGTGGATACCCACGTGCATTTCTGGGACGGTTCGGTGATCGATTATCCGTGGCTGGCGGGCGCGCCGGCTATCGCCCATCCCCATCTGCCGGCGGACCTGGAACGGGCGCGGGAAGGTGTATCGCTGGAGCTGGCGGCGATCGTCTTTGAGGAGGCCGACTGTCTGCCGGCGCATGCGCTGCGGGAGGCGCAGTGGGTCACCGAGTTGGCGCAGGAGGAGCCGCGCATTCAGGGCATCGTCGCGAGCGCGCCCTTGCAGGACGGTGAGGGCGCCCGGCCGCTTCTGCAGGCGCTGGCGGAGCTGCCGTTGGTCAAGGGCATTCGCCGCCTGATCCAGGACGAGCCGCTTGGTTTCTGTACGGCGCCGGACTTTGTGCGCGGCGTGCAGCTGCTGCCGGAGTACGGATTCAGTTTCGACCTGTGCATCTACCATCCACAAATGGGGGATGTGCTGGAACTGGTTGCGCAATGCCCGGATGTCTCCTTCCTGCTCGATCACATCGGCAAACCGGGCATCGCGGACGGCATCATGCAGCCGTGGAAGGACCAGCTGCGCGAGTTGGCCAGCCGGCCGGATATTCACTGCAAGCTCTCCGGCGTGACGACGGAGGCGGACCACGAGAACTGGAACCGGGATGAGCTGCGGCCGTACATCGAGCACGTGCTCGACTGTTTCGGGCCGGACCGGGTTGTCTTCGGCTCCGACTGGCCGGTGGTCGACATGGCCGCGGACTACGTTACCTGGTTTGACATTGTCCAGGACAGCATCAGCCACTTGAGCGCGGCGGACCAGCAGAAGATCATGCACGACAACGGGGCGCGCTTTTACAGGTTGGAGGTTTGACAGCAGTTGTCAGTTTGTAACTATTAAGCCACGTTCTGTGTGTGTACTGTGTGCGGTCTGCCTGGGGGGAATGTACCGTCAGTGTTTCTGTAGCGGGCTCTCGATGGTCATCGCGGTGAACGTTGGGGATATATGGGTACTGCCTCGCCTGCCTTGCTTGCGCTGGCACATTTTCGGAATTTACCAAGAGGCGGGGGGAAGCGCGGGCCGACACGGGACGGCAACGTCGTATTGCCCACCCACTGGCTACGACGCGAGGTTGTAGGAGAGGGGGCGTTGCGGGGGCGGAGCCCCCGCACAAGGGAGGGCCGAA
>VYDA01000649.1:0-6616 GCA_009843665.1 Caldilineaceae bacterium SB0675_bin_29
ATCTGCCGCCTCTCCCTTCTCGACGACGCAGCCCAAATACATGACGACGATCCGCTGGGCAAAGTAGCGGGCCGTGGCGATATCGTGGGTGATGTACAGGAAAGCGATGTTGAACCGCTCCTGCAGTTCGCGCAGCAGCGCCAGTAACTCTGCCCGGCTGGACGCGTCAACCATTGAGACCGGCTCGTCGGCGACGATGAATTGCGGCTGGAGAACGAGCGCGCGTGCGATGCTCAGCCGTTGTCGTTGACCACCGGACAGCAGGTCGGGGTACTTGCCTGCGATCTCCTGGGCCGGGCGCAGACGTACATCGTGCAGGGCTTGAAACACTCGCTCTCGCCGCTCGCTGTCGCTGCCGATACCGTGAATCACCAAGGGTTCGGCCACGCTCTCATAAGCCGTCATATACGGATCTATACTTGCGAACGGATCCTGAAAGATGGCGGCAGACCGGCGGCGGAACGCTTTTTGTTCCTTCTGCGATAAGGCATTTATTGCCGTATTGTCAAAGCTGACATGGCCTTCCGTAACCCTGATCAGGCCCAACGCCGCCCGTCCCAGGGTGGTCTTGCCGCTGCCGGACTCGCCTACGACAGCGACGACCTCGCCTGCCCCGATGTCCAGCGTCACGCCGTCTACAGCATGGACCGACTCGCTGCCAAAGAGACCTTTGCGAACACTGAAATGTACTTTGACATCGTGGAGTTGGACCAGCGGCTGGGTCGAAGGCCTTTGGGGACGGGTTTCCATAGCCATATTCAACAGAAATATTCGCCATGATGCGACATGTCCTTGAGTATACTCATCCGCTGTCAAGTGCGCAAAGATTCGGGCAGCATCCGGCCTGCGAGACGCCTTGCCCTGTCGAAAGTCGATGAGTGAGTGAAGAGGAGTAGGGAGCGAGAACAGGTTCTCATTGCTCACGTTTTCGTATCCCCTCCTCAGATGGGAGGATCCCCGATGAATGACCACGATCGAATGCCGCGGTACGCTGCGGTTCTCTTGCCGTTGGCCGTGCTTGCCCTCATTCTGGCAGCCTGCCAAGCGCCGGTCAGTCAACCCAGGACGGCGACGCGAACAGCGCCTGCGGCTTCGACGCCCACACATACGCCGACGCCTATCGTCATTCCCACGCAATCGCCGGGGCCGACGCCTACGGCTACGCCCGAGCCGCTGACCGAGCCTGATCGAGACTTGGCGGAATCACTGAGCACCAAGGGGAAGTCGCTGTTTGGCACCAGCGACCTGACCGGCGCCGAAGCGGCCTATATCGATGCGATTGCCGCCGACCCCAGCTATCTGCCCGCGCATCTGGGTCTGACCGATGTCTACCTCTACCAGTCGCAGTACTGGCAGCAGGCGCTGCAATCGGCTGAGAATGCGACGTCACTGGCACCGGAGGACAGCACCGCCATCGCATACCTGGCGTGGGCAAAGCAGGGGGCCCACCATTTTGACGAGGCGAAGGAGTTGGGTCTGCGAGCGGTGGAGTTGGACGACGAAAACCCGACCGCACACACGGCCCTGGCCGATATCCTTGTCAGCATGTATGAGGTCGACAGGGCCTATGAACACGCCCAGACCGCGGTGCGTCTGAATCCGGATTCGGCGGCAGGATGGGCGACGCTGGGATCGATCGCGTTCCAGATGCACGATTGGGACAAAGCGGGTGAGGCATACGAACGCGCCCTGGAACTGGAGCCGGATTTCTTTGCCTGGCATATTATCAACGCCCGCCATGAGTTTAATGTGTATGGCGATATCTATGCGGCGCGGTCGATTGCAAAACGCGCGATTGAGCTTGTGGCGAACCATGCCTCAACTCTCTTCTTTGAGGCCGACATGGCGGCAGAGGAAGGCGACTGGCAGACGAGTGAGGCGAAGTGTATGCAAACGATCGCGCTGGACCAACCGCATACACCGTTCCCGGATGCGTACAGCTGCATGGCGCTGATGTTGCTGCAGCAGGAACGGAATGCGGAGACGGCGGCATATCAGACGCTTGCGGAGGAGCGGGCTACGGTGCACCGGCGGGACGTGACTCTGATCCGGATGCGGCTGCTCAATGATCAGGAACTGTGCTCCGATTCCAGGGCGCTGGCCGAGGACTGGCTGGAAGCGCGGCCCTACAGCATTTCGGCGATGCGGATGGTGGGCGTGAGCTATCTCTGTGAGAGAGATTTCACAACGGCGGCCACCTATTTCCGAAAGACGCTTGACGCGCTGCCGCAATCGGTGAGCGATGCGCGGCTGCTGGCAATCGCCTATGCCCGCGACGGAAAAGCGCTGGAGGCGCGGGCGGCATTAAATGAAGTCCGCGCCATCTCAATCGATGATCCACTCTATTACCAGGCCCTGTATGAGACACATCTGATGCTGGGCGAGGTGGAAGAAGCGGTGCTCGCGGCCCAGCGGTGGGATGTGCTGCGGCCGGAGAGCCTGGATGCGCGCGAGAGTCTGGCCTTTGTGCAGCTGTACGAGGGCAATGTAGAGGCGGCGCAGAGTATTGCCCTGGACGCGTTGGAACGCGGCGCACGCACGTCGACGGTGCTGGCCGTACTGGGCGAGACCTACACGCGCATGGGTGAATTCGATAAAGCGCAGCCGCTGTTGGAAGAGGCAATTGAACTGAACAGCGACCACATCGTGGCGCGTCAGGCGCTGGCGTTGCTGTTCCTGGCGCAGGTGCGATGTCAGGAGGCGGAACCACACCTGAACTGGCTGATCGGTGAGGCCGAAGATGAGGAAGATAAGGAAGACCTGGTAAGCGTGTTGGAGCGCTGCCGGGACAGAGCGGCGCAGCCTACGCCCGACCCATCGATGCAGCTTGAAAACGATGAGGCCATTTCCACTGCGGTGGCGATACTGCAGGAGGCGGACGTAGAGATCCGCTATCTGGATGTGGAGGAAAATGAGGAGGGGCAGCGGACGCTGGTCGTGGCCTATGCCGTCGATTTAGCGGTTGACGGGGAGGATTACGCCGACCTGGAGCGTCAACTGATCTTTGAACTGTCCCGTATCCTGCCCCGCATGACCTCCGAACCGGACGGCCTTGTGGTCGTCGCCGGCACCTTCAACAGAACAACCTCCGCAACCCTGGTGGCGACGAGAGCAGCGGAGGTGTGGCTCCAGGGACAGTTGACCGACGAGGAATTCGAAAATACCTGGCGACGCCAGGTGGTAGAAGGCTCTGACGAGTAGTTTCAATGGCTAGATGCCGGCGGCCACAGCTGCCGGCATCTAGCCACCAGTCTTTCCCTCCAAGCAGTTACTGACTATCCCAATTCTTGACCACTGCAGCTACTGACCACAACAGTCCAGGCCGAGGGCTACGACCTTGTCGGCCAGTTTGGCGTGCTCTTCGGCGGTGAGGGGCTCGCCGGGCGGGCGCGGGTCGCCGCAGTCGATGCCGAGACGTTGACCGAGAACGGCCTTGATGGCGCCGTGGAACTTGAAGGGCACGCTCAGTGCTTCGGCGGCGGAGGATGCCTTCTCCTGGGCCTTGCTGGCTGCCGGGATGTCGCCGGCCTCGTAGGCGCGCCAGATGGCGACCCAGAGTTCGGGGGCCATGTTGGGCGGGCCGTCAACGCAGCCGGTGGCGCCGATCAGAAGCGCAGGCAGGAAAAGGCGAGAGTTCCCGATCAGACAGGAGAGTTCCATTTCGGCGAAGGTCTTGACGTAGGGGATGTAGGGCGCGGAATGTTTGAGCCCGGCCAGTTGGGGGACTCCGTCCTGAATCTTGGCCATGAGATCCGGCGTGATTTCGACTCCGGTGGCGCTGGGTAGGTTGTAGACGAAGAAGGCACGAGCGTCGGCGGCCGCGCCGATGGGATAGTGTACGTCCCTGCCCCTGGCACTCTGGCCCTCGAAGACCGCCGCGACACAGCAGATGGCTTCGCAGCCGGCCTTGGCCGCGTGTTCGGCGAGGCGGGCGGAGCGGGCGGTAGTGGGGGCACCGACGTGCATGATGTTGGCAATGCGCCCCTGATTCTGGTCGGAGGCAATTTCGGCAATGCGGCAGTTTTCGGCGTCGTCCAGGAGGACGCTTTCCCCCGTGCCGCCGGCCACCCAGAAACCGTGTACACCGGCCTGGATGTTGAATTCCATTACCTGGCGAAAGGCGTCCTCGTTGAGGCGCCCATCAGCGGTCATCGGCGTGATGATAGCCGGGAAAATCCCATTGAAGCTTTTCATGTGACACTCTCTTGTGGCTGTGACGGAGTCTTGGCGCCGTCATTATCGCACGGATGGGTGCAGGTGTCGACAACGAAGAGATGAGCCGGCGCGGATTGGCGGCGGGGAGAACGTTGACCTGCTGGCGCTTACATCTTCTCCGTCAGCCGCGCGTCGCGCATCCGGTCGGCGTCAATCTCTACCTGGGCCAGCCCACTCAAGTCCAGATAGCCGTCGCGAAGCGTGAGCGGCCGGGTCAGCAGGTCCTCCTGCAGTTTAAGGAAGAAGCTCAACTCGCACGGCAGGTCAATCCCGGGCCTGGCGGCAAAGAGCGCGGCCAGTACCGTCCCCCAACCGGTGCTGGCCTGGGAACCGACCATCACCGCCTTGCCGCCAACCAGGGCCTGGTTCAGCATCTGCGCCGATTCGGTGAACCCCGTGCGCGCCGTCTTGATGTTGAGAATGTGAAAGGTGTCCATGCTCAACTCCCTACGCAGGTCACGGGAGCTGAAGACGCTGTCGTCGGCGATGAGCTGGGGGAGGGCAAAATCACCGGCGCGCGCGCAGGCTTTGCGCATCGCGGCGCGGGCCAGAATCAACTCCACCGGCAGCGGTTCCTCGCAGTAGAGTACGTTCAGCTCGGCCATCTTTTCCAGACGCTGGCGCACGTTCTGCGGCTGGAAGCACTCATTGGCGTCTACGTACAGATCGACCTGCTCCCCGAACTGCTCCCGCAGGAGGCGCAGTCGTTGCAGATCGGTGCTCCAGTCCTGACCGACCTTCACCTTCAGCACGCGCACGCCCTGCGC
This sequence comes from Caldilineaceae bacterium SB0675_bin_29, assembly GCA_009843665.1. Taxonomy (GTDB): domain Bacteria; phylum Chloroflexota; class Anaerolineae; order Caldilineales; family Caldilineaceae; genus Bin5. Next base: position 4,983 of record VYDA01000649.1, read on the forward strand.
CACTATCCGGTCGGCCTCTGCCAGGCTGTCATCGAGTTCGCCCAGACCCAAAATATAGCTCACGCGCACCTGAGCACTGCTGGCGCCCAGGTGGTCGTAGAGGGTACGGTTGCGGCTGTTGGCGAGGGCATGGTGGAGGGCCATATCGAGGGCGCCGCGGGCGGTCTGATTGTTCTTGACCGTCTGTAGGCGTGCGTAGAGCTTCGACAGTGTGGAGTCGTCGAGCATCTCGCCCTCGAGGCGGGGTGCCAGCTCCTGGCGGATGACGCTGCAGATGCTGGACACGGTCTCCCCGTAGATCGTGGGACGGGGCGGCGCTTCGCCCCAGCCAACGGCCCCGTCGCTCAGCCGTACCTGGATCAGGACGTGATAGGCCTCCTGCATTTCGCTGGCCGCGCCCCAGCGCAGCGGTTCCCGCAGCGGAAGGCGGAATGGGATCGGTTCGATGGCTTCGATGGTGGTAGGCATGGATAGTCCGGCGGTCAGCTGGCCGCGAGCCGCTCCAGTTTGGCGGCCACCTCGGCGGGGGCGTGGCTGGTGGTATCGACGACGACGGTGCGGTCGGGGGCAGCGGCGCGCAGGATCTCGACGGCGGCATGCGGATCGTAGTTGCGGCGCTCGGCGGCGACGATGGCGATCCTGGCCGCGAGTTCGGCGCCGTTCACTTCGCCCCGGCATACCAGCGCAGACAGGTGGTCCTGCTCCTCGCGTGTGAAGAGGTCGCGCGCCGCGGCCATCTCCTCCCAGCAGAACCGGCCGGCGGTGTTTTCACCCACCTGATCGAAGGCATCCTGGCGCTGCACCAGTCTCTCCACGCGCACAACATCCGGCGCGTGGAGGACAGCGAAGCGAGCCAGCGGCAGGCTTTGCGCGGCGAAGGTGACTTCGTCCGCACCCCGCAGCCCATCGAAAACGTTCAAGGCGCCGCTGCCGGACGCTGCCGCCTGCTTCTGCAGCATCAACCGGCTGAACGCGTGCGCAAGCCCACCGGGATACCGCTGCCGGTAGCGCCCCGTGTAGTCGAAGCGCCGCCGCCGGTCCGTCACCGCGGCGGGCGGGTCCCCGTCCCAACCCTGAACCGTGGGGATGACAAGCAGGTCGGCCAGCTTGCGCCTGTTGGGCAGGAGCGAGATCCCGCCGATGCGGTTGCGGAGTGCGTCAACGGTTGTGCTCTTGCCGACACCGGTCACACCGACGAGGATCAGCACCGGCATGTCGACGATGGCGACCCAGCCGGCGGGCGGGCGGCCAACGCCGAGACCGTCTGTCAGCAGTTCAAATTCAGCGCTCATCCTGGTCTCGCGTTCTGGATATACCTGTGGTCAGTCACCGCGATTCGCACAGCAGTGGCACGTGAAGCAACATTATACGCCTCCTGCAAAGCCGCTGGCAACTGATAACCGCATGGGGTGCATTGCAGAATTGGGGTGGGAACAGTCTGGCAGGGAATTCATGCCAGCGGTGGCTGGAAGCGTTTGCCGGCTCCTGGAGAGACGGAGGGCAGCCGCCAGGCTGGGGCTTGTCGCGGGGTCCGTAGATTGGATGGTGTGCTCGGGCAGGCACAAGGCCTGCAGCTACGGGGATTTGATGGGACTGGAGGGACCTGGTGCGAAGAAACCCGCTCGATTGGGCAC
>VYDA01000649.1:6626-14181 GCA_009843665.1 Caldilineaceae bacterium SB0675_bin_29
GCACAAGGGAGGCCGCTTGCGGCCGACCGCCCGGAACTGCAGTAGTCAGTGGTTAGTGGTTAGTGGTCAGAGATGGGGCTACCTCTGACTCAGAGTTGAGCGCGAGATGGGTGCGGCTCCGGTGCTAACGGAGGCGTGGGAAAGTTCGCCCCCATTTTGGGAGGCACCCGCCGCATTGGACAGTGGTGAATGGCCTTCACAGAACATCCAAACCGACGCCCGGAATGCGGGCTGTGTGCTATAATATGTGTTCAATATTCAGCGAAAAGTTCCTCCGGCAATTCGACTTGCCCCACACAAGAAATGGTATGAAATTTCGATTGTATCCGCGGTGGCCGCTAATCGTCCGAATACTGCTGGTGAGCGCGCTGTGCCTGGCGGCCAGTCCGGCGGCGGCTGCGCCCGCGCCCTCTGAATTGCCGGAGGATTTGACACCGATCTACCTCATACAGGGCGATGGTTCAAGTACGCCCTTGTCGCAGAAACGCGTTACAACGTTCGGCTTGGTGAGCGGTGTGCAGTCGAACGGATTTTACCTGCAGGACCCGACCGGGGACGGCATCACGAAGACCAGCGACGGCATCTTCGTCTACACCTCATCTGCTCCCAAGGTAGATGCAGGCGAATGCATCCTCGTGGGCGGCGCCGAAGCGACTGAATACTATGACAAGACAGAGCTGACCACGCCGCGCTCGCTGAAGACGCTACCCATCGATTTGTGCGGCGATGGCTCATTGCCGGCGGCGTGGGCGCCACTGCCCACACCCAATGTCGAGCCTGAGTCATTGCTGGAGCGGTTCGAAGGCATGCTCGTCGCTTTCGAAGAGCTGCAGGGCGTTGTCCAGGGGCCGACCAAGCGGTTCGGCAACGGCAACGTTGAGATTGCGCTCATTGCCGAACAGGCCCTGCCTTTCGTGCAAGGTGGGCGGGTCTTCCAGTCCAACCCCGCCGATGCCGCCGGGCTGATTTTCCTAGGCAACGGGCTGGGCGCGGAGCTGCCGGCGGCAGCCTGGGGAGACCGCGTGCGGGTACGCGCGGCGCAGCCGGGAATGCCGGTACTGGCGGTTATCGACTACAGTTTCGGGAAATATCTGCTGCTGCTGCTGCCAGGACAGAAGGTAGAGGTTCTCTCCCGGCACGGGTCGAAGGAGCAGACGGCCCAGCCGGACGCGGGTGCCTTCCGGATCTGCTCTTTCAACGTGTTGGCGCTGGGTCGGGGTCTGGATCAGTTGCGCGACGCGGCCGAATACGAGGCTGCGCTGCGCCAGCGTGCGGAGGCCATCGCCGGCGGCCTGCAGAACTGTGAAATCGTCGGCCTGCAGGAGACCGGCAAGCCGGAGGACGCTGAAAATCTGGCGAGAGTTCTGACTGAAATCAGCGGGCTGGACTACAGCGCAGTTGCATTTGCCGGCCCCGGAACGGCCAGTCGCGATTTCCCTCTGACGAATAGCCTGCTTGTACGCGACGACCGGGTGACGGTCCTCAATGCCGAGAACGTGCAGGCTTGCACCCGCTTCAGTTTCCGTGTGCGACTGGTCCCCGGGCAGTGCCCGGCGCGGCGCCTGCCGCTCTTCAGCCGGCCGCCGCTGGTCGCGGATCTGCTTGTGAGCGGCCCCTGGGAGGAGGACTACCCGCTGACTGTGGTGGTCAATCACTGGCGCAGCAAGCGCGGCGTTGAGTCGGTGAACGTCGTGCACCGGACATTGCAGGCGGAGCACGTGGCCTCGATCGTGCAGGCCCGTCTGGATACAGACCCCGACGCGCACGTCGTCGTGCTGGGCGATCTGAATGATTTCGAGATGAGCAAGCCGGTGGAGACCCTGCGATATGGCCCAGAGGACGCTGATGGCGCCGCGCGCGAGCCGGGGCACGTTCTGCTTTGGCATGCCTTTGACGCGCTGCCGCTGCAGGACCGTTACACCTTTATCTTCAATGGGGGCAGTCAGACGCTGGATCATCTGCTGCTGACCCCGGGCATGATGACCGATTTCGGCGGGATGGATATCGCGCATATCAACGCCGACTTTCCCATTGCGCAACCCGGCGGCACGGAGGGCATTCCCGGCCTCTCCCCCGAATACGGCTCCAGCGACCACGACCCCCTGGTGTTGACGGTGCGGCCCGGGGGCGGCGCCTGGATCGCCGGCAACGCGCAGATTCCCAACACGCCGGTTGAACTCGCAGACAGCGGCGGCACAGTGATCGCCCGGACGCAGAGCGATGCCCTCGGCGAGTTCCGCTTTTTCGATCTGCGCCCCGGCGCGTACAGTCTGCGTTTTGCCCTGCCAGAGCAGGTCACGCTGCTACCGCCGGCCGATGTTTCCGATGGATCTTCGGTGGCGATCATCCGGGTAGAAGTCGAGCCGGGCCGGGCGACTGTCGTAGAACTTTCGGCGCGCGATCGGCGCGCCGAAGCCGGCGCCGCCAGTGCGCTATTCAGCATATACTATGGATCTGAAGCCGCAGAGCAGGTGAGCACTTCAGATCCCTGATAGAAAACTGGTGCGGGCACGTCTGCCTGCAAGCAGTGCGGGGGCTGCCGCCGCCTCCAGCATTCCAGCCCGTTGGCGGCAACCTGATCACTTGGCAACGGGCGAACGGTGGAGGTACAGATGGAAAGAGTTTACTTGAACTGGCACGACGTGGAGGAGTTGATCACCAAAATCGTGATGCAGCTGAATACCCCGTATGACGCGCTCCTCCTGATCACACGCGGGGGAATCGTGCCGGGCGGCATGATTGCCGAGGCGCTGAAGATGAAGGATGTGCTGACCGCGGCGGTCGTGTTTCAGAGCGGACCCGGCGTGCGCGTGGAGATGAGCTGGCCCCGCTTCCAGCAGTTTCCCGCAGATGCGCTGCTGAAGGGCAAAAAGGTCCTGATTGTCGATAATATCTGGGACCGGGGGCGCACGATCGTGACCGTAAAGAGCCGCGTGGAGGGAAGCGGCGCCACCGCCGAGACAGCGGTGCTTCATTGGAAGCAGCGGCAGAATCTCTTCGAGAACGAGAAGCCGGACTACTTCGCGGAACTGACCGAGGACTGGATCTACTACCCCTGGCAGCGTATCGACGATTCGGACGACCTGGTATCTCTGCGCCGCCCCGCACCGGAGCTCTCCTGATGTCGGAGCTGATACGCCGTCTGCGGGCCGCGCATCCGGATGCACACTGCGCGCTGGACCATGAGAACCCGTTTCAACTGCTGGTGGCGACGATCCTTTCGGCCCAGTGCACCGACGAGCGGGTCAACCAGGTGACGCCGGCGCTGTTCGAACGATACCCGACACCCGAAGCGTTGGCCGCGGCCGACCGCGAAGAGCTGGAGGAGATGATCCGCTCGACCGGTTTCTTTCGCAACAAGGCCAAGAGCCTCCAGGGCGCAAGCGCCCTGATCTGCCAAGAGTTCGGCGGGGAGGTGCCGCGGGAGATGGATGAGCTGATCAGGCTGCCCGGCGTGGCCCGCAAGACGGCTAACGTCGTGCGCGGCGTCTGCTACGGCCTGGCCGACGGCGTCGTGGTGGACACTCATGTCAAGCGGCTCTCCCAACGGTTGGGCCTGACCGAGCAGAAAACGCCGGAGAAGATCGAAAAGGACCTGATGGCACTCATACCGGCCGAAGACTGGATCGACATCGCCCATCTGCTGATCTTCCACGGGCGGCGGGTGTGCGACGCCCGCAAGCCGGACTGCGCCAACTGTACACTGGCCGACCTGTGCCCGTCGGCAGAGGTTTAGCGAGCACGCCTCACCGCGCCACCGCTCCCGCTTATGTGGTTGTCAGAAAATTCGGAATGCGTTCAAGTAGTTGGCCTGTGCCGACCGAGATAAACGCGCATTGGGAAGAATGATCCGCGGTAAAAGTGTCCGACCGCCCGTTTGGTCCGCCGCGGTTCAGTTCTCGCCATTTTCCTCGCGGGGGCTGACGACCAGTATGTAGCCCTCTCTGGCCTCGACCTTGACCTGATCGCCGACTTCGGCCGGCGCGGCTTCATCGGAGGATACGCCGCGCAGCTTGGCGTTCCATAGCTCGCCGGCGAGCAGGACCTTGCCGCGGCCGTTCTCAGCAAAGGGAACGCGTACGGTCGCCAGCGAGCCGATCACGCCTTCGCTGCCGGTGACCGTGCCCCGCCGCTGGGCCTCCACTACCTTACCGCCCACAAAGAGGGCGAAGGCGCCCATGGCGACGCCCAGCGAGATAATCGTCACCCAGGGCACAGCCAGGCCTGGCGCGTCGAAAAGCAGCGCGCTGCCAAAGATGAACGCGATCGTACCGCCCAGTGCGAGCGCGCCGAAGGCTGGCGTGAAGGCTTCGGCCACCAGCAGAATCAGCGCCAGCCCGATCAGGGCCAGACCGGCGAAATTCGCCTCCAACTGACCCAGTGAGTAGAGCCCCAGCAGCAGGCTGATCAGACCGATCATACCCGGAATGAATGTGCCGGGATTGTAGATTTCGGCGATGAGCCCGATGGAGCCGAGGGTCAGCAGAATCGTGGCGACGGTGGGGTTGCTGATGAAGTTGAGAAACTCCTGCAGCGGCGACAGGGCCTGCGGCATAATCCGGGCATTGGCGGTGCGCAGCGTCCGTTCCTGACCCTGCACCGTGACGACGAACCCGTCCATCTGATCGAGCAGATCTGTCACGTCGGTCGCGATAAAGTCGATGACGCCCAGCTCAAGCGCACGTGCGTCCGTCGCCGCGGCCGCCTCCTGCACCGCCGCGACGGCCCACTCCACCGCTTCCTCGCCGCGACGAGAGGCCAGATTCTCGATGTCGGCGCTGAGGATGTTAACGACCTTGGCCTCCATGGTGTCGCCGATGTCTTCCCCCTGGCCGCCGACGGGGCTGGCCGCGCCGATGCTGCTGCCAGGCGCCATGGCCGCTACGTGTCCGGCCAGCGTGATAAAGGTGCCGGCGCTGCCGGCCTGCGCCGCGGATGGCGCGACATATACCACCACCGGCACAGGCGAAGCCAGCATATCCTGCACGATCTGCTTGGTCACATCGACGCTGCCGCCGGGCGTGTCCAGGCTCAGGATTACCGCCTCGGCCCCCTCCAACTGCGCGTCTTCGATCGCCCCGCTGAGATACTGACGCAGAACGGGCGTCACCGCCCCGCGGAACGTCAAAACCAGAACGAGTTGGGAGTCCGTCTGCGCAGAGATCCCCTGCTCCGGGGCAGACAAGCCGGCGCGGGACGGCCCGGGACGGCTGGCCGCCTGCACACCGTCTATCACGGTCAGGAGCATCCCCAACAACAGACAGGAAAGATAGAAGGTGCGATAGAGCGTTGTCAGCACTGTTCCGTTTCGCTGATGCTTGTTGTTCCCGCGGCGTCTAAACATCTGTAGCCTTCCTGTCAACCGCCCGCGGCCCATTCCTGAGGCCGCCGGTCACGGGCCGGCGCCGTGCAATCGATCGACGGCCGCCAGCATTTCCACAACCGACTGTCGCCCGGCGTCACTGACGGCACCCAGCATATGCGTCAACTCCTCGATGCGCGCCGGCCCCTCGACCGGAAGCACGTCGGTGCCGGTGCGCAGGTCACCGTCAGTCTCGAAGGTCCGTTTGCGCACGGTCAGGTGGAGATCGGCAAATGCAGCCAGCTGGGGCAGATGGGTGATACACAGCACCTGATGGCGCAGCGGGTTACCGTTCGGCTCGTCCGCGGCCGGGTGGATGGAGGCGGTGTCGGGCGGCTGCTGGCCGGTCAGGTTCCATAGCTTCTCGCCGACGACACCGCCCACCCGGCCGCCGATACCCTGGTCGATCTCATCGAAAATCAGAATCGGTGTCCGGTCGGCCTGGGTAAGCGCGCCCTTCAGCGCCAGCATCAGGCGCGCGGTCTCGCCACCGGAGGCCACACTGGCCAGCGGCTTGACAGGCTCGCCGGGGTTTGCGCTGATCAGGAATTCAACCCGGTCGACGCCGTAGCTGCCGAAGGCGACGCGCCGCCCGTCGGGAAGGTATGCGCCATCATCCTGCTCCTCCGGCTCCACGGCAACGGCGAAACGGGCGCGGTGCATACTCAACTGCTCCAGTTCCGCTTCTACCTGTCGGGCCATCTGCTCGCCGGCCGCGACCCGCGCCTGGCTCAACTCGGCGCCCAACGCGCCGATCTCATACAGGAGATTCTCTTCCTCCTCCTCGAGCGCGGCCGTCTGCGCCTCCCAGTTGCTCAACTCGTCCAACTCCGCCTGCGCTGCAGTAGCAAAGGCCAGGATCTCTGCGGTCGTGTCGCCGTACTTGCGCTTGAGATTCTCGATCAGCGCCAGCCGCTCTTCGACCTCGACCAGCCGCTGTGGGTTGAACTCCAGCCCATTGGCGTAGCCCTGCAGATCTCGCGCCAGATCGGACAGCTCCTCCAGCAACCCCTGACCGGTCGCGGCGGCGGCGGCCATGCCTTCGTCGATGCGGGCCAGCCGCTCGACACGGCCGACGGCTTCGCTGAGGCCGTCGGTGACCCCTGGCATACCGCCTTCGCCCTCGTTCAACAGGGTTGCCGCACCGTTTGCCAGCTGCAGGAGCGTTTCGGCGTTGCTCAGCCGCTTGCGCTCCACTTCGAGCTCTCTCTCTTCACCGCCTTCGAGGGCCGCCTGCGCTATCTCTTCTACCTGAAAGCTGAGCAGGTCGAGCCGTTGTGCAATGGTGCGCGCGTCGCTGCGCATCCGCTCCAACTCTCTGCGGGCCTGTTGGACCTGGTGCGCCATACCGGCCACCTTGCGGCGCAAGGGCAGCAGGCCGCCGTACCGGTCGAGAATATCCACGTGTGTGCGAGGACGGAGCAGATTCAGATGTTCCCCCTGTCCGTGGATATCGACCAGCAGGGCGGCCAGTTCACTCAGTAGTTTCCGGGAGACCGTGCGTCCGTTGATGCGGCAGAAATTACGCCCATTGCGGCGCACCTCCCGACTGAGGATAAGAGTTTCCGGTGCATCGGGATCGTCCAAACCTTCGGCATCCAACAGGCGGTGGACATCGTCTGTTTCGGACGGGCCGTTGGGAGCGCTCTGCGGCCTATCGGATGCGGCCGGCGGCGTTCCTGCATCCAGTTGGAAGACCGCTTCGACCTCCGCCCGGTCTGCGCCCGCCCGCACCATCTCCGCGGTTGCCCGGTCGCCCAATAGCAGTCCGATGGCGTCGATAATGATCGACTTGCCCGCGCCGGTTTCTCCGGTAAGAATGTTCAATCCGGAGTGGAAACGCAGATGCAACCGGTCGATGATCGCGAAGTCGCGGATCTGAAGTTCCGTCAGTGCGGCGGCCGGTTCAGCTTGTTCGCCGTCTGCGGCCAGGAGAGTTGGTTGCATGTGCCCCTGTTCAAAAAAGGCGCCGCGCGTTGGCGCAGTCATGGGAGCGAGGCGCGTCCTAATCGTGTCGGTCCTTAAGGTTTAGCGCTTTCATTCTAGCACATTTGGACGGGCGGATGGAAGAGGTGCACCCAGGGTGGCCAGGGCAATCGCATCTTATTTCGTAGATAGGAGTAACCTTCAAAGTGCATCCACATGGACGGTTCCTTTTGTAAACGAGGAACCAACCGAGGCTCAGGTTCCTTT
>VYDA01000649.1:14191-14959 GCA_009843665.1 Caldilineaceae bacterium SB0675_bin_29
ATATTGGGAAGGCCGATCAGAGTTCTGCAGAAACGGTAAGCCGGCAGCCCTGTCGGGGCTTTTCGCGCTTGCGTGTTGTGTCGGACAAAACCAGTCGATCCGCGAAGTCACGCGAATTGCCGCGAAGAACGCCAGAGGCGCAGCGGTCTTTCTGTGCGCAGCTGCACGGCCCTGCGCGGAAGAGCAGTTTTCTCCTGCAATTCGTTTTAGTGACAAACGTCAGCTAACCATTGCAAATGATCAGTCCATTGGCATGGACTTGGGTCGCGCTATGTCAAAAAAAGTCGCGAAAAGTCTACCAATGTCGCGCCAAAATGGAGTTTTTTGCGCGACATTCCGAATCGTTCATCGCCGTGTCTGATGGATACCTTGAGGACGGATTTCGGGCAGTAAACAGCGTTTGCGCTGACCTCCGTCACTGACAGGTCTTCTTTGGACGAGAGTAACGGCTCTTCGATTCAAACACCTCGATTTTCCAGGGATCGGGCCCCTGAGGAGGCACTTGTCGGTTCCGGGGTCTGCTGCAGGCTCCTTCCTCATTCGATGCGATTGCCTTGGGTGCGCATTGTAGGCTGGCGTGGTTGTCTGAATCAGGATTTGCTGGATTTTCATGGATTTTCAAGATGGAGGGTGTCTTCCGGCGGGGGCCTGGTTGGGCGGGCGTTTGCGGGTGTTGTACGAGAGTTCACTAGAGATTGCGTGCGTTTGCAGGATGTCTGAACTGTGATTCTCGGGATTCAAGGGATGGGCTGTGATTGCTGCTAACAC
>VYDA01000539.1 GCA_009843665.1 Caldilineaceae bacterium SB0675_bin_29
CTCCAGAACCCGGCTCACTACCATTCTTATCCTCGCTTAAATTCGCCGTCCCTCTCGCGCTTGACCATCTGACCGACGCGCTTACCGCACTGGCCGCTCGCTGTCCGCGTACTCCGCGCGCGCCGCTTCTCTTCCCTCGAGCATAGGAGCATCCTGAATGACCGTTGCCGCCGTCATACTGGCTGCCGGGCACGGCACCCGCATGAATTCAACACTGCCCAAATCCCTGCATCCGCTCGCCGGACGGCCTCTGATCGAGTGGTCTCTGCGCGCGGTAGACGGGCTTTCCGATCTGCGGCCGGTCGTTGTCGTCGGTCATGCAAGAAAACAGGTGCAGGACTACCTCGGCGAGCGCGTCGATTACAGCGTGCAGGAAAAGCTCCTCGGCACAGGGCACGCCCTCATGCAGGCCAAAGAACGCCTCTATCAACGCGCCGACCAGGTCCTCGTCCTCTACGCCGATATGCCCCTTCTGCGGCCCGAAACGCTCAAAGGGTTGACCCAACTTCGCGCCGGCAGCACACATAGGCAGCACCCGCCGGCAGCACTCTCCCTCCTGACGGTCGAGCGTAAGGACGCCCAGGGATTCGGCCGCATCGTGCGCGGTCGGAACGGGTCTGTCAGCGCAATTGTCGAAGAGGCCGACTGCACGCCCGAACAGCTCGCCATTCGCGAGCTGAATCCCGGTGTCTACTGCTTCAACGCCCAATGGCTCTGGGAGAACATCTCCCTCCTGACGCCCAGCGCCAGCGGCGAACTCTATCTGACCGACCTGCTCGCAATCGCTGTCGAACAGGGCCAGGAAGTCGAGACCGTTGCCGCCGCACCTGATGAAACACTCGGCATCAACGACCGCAGCCAGATGGCCGCCGCCGCACACGCCCTGCGCTGGCGCATCAACACCGATCATATGCTTGCCGGCGTGACCATCGTCGATCCCGCATCCACATATATCGACGCCGACGTGACCATCGGCCAGGACTCGACCATCCTTCCCGGAACCCACCTGCAGGGCGCCACCACCGTCGGCGCCGGCTGCTGCATCGGACCGAACAGCCGCATCGTCGACAGCGCAATCGGAGATGACTGCCGCGTCGAGTACAGCGTCATCGAGCAGGCCAGAATGGACCGGGGCAGCGAAGTCGGCCCCTTTGGCCATCTGCGGCCGGGCGCCCATCTTGGCGAAGACGTGCACATGGGAAACTTCGGCGAAGTGAAGAACAGCCGCCTCGGCAAAGGCGTCAAAATGGGTCATTTCAGCTACATCGGCGATGCCACCGTTGGCGAAAATGTAAACGTCGGTGCCGGCACCATCACCTGTAACTTCGACGGCGTCTCAAAAAACCGCACAGTTCTCGGCGATGACGTCTTTCTCGGCAGCGATACGCTCCTGGTTGCCCCCGTTACCCTCGGCGCCCGCGCCCGCACCGGCGCCGGCTCCGTCGTAACGCGGGACGTTGACGAGGACACGCTCGTATACGGCGTGCCCGCCAGGCAGCCTGAATCGATTGAGTAACCTGGTCGAATTGACGAAAAAGAAACTGACACACCAGAACTCGGGACGGATATCTGCCGTCAATGCGCCTGCGCTACACATGGCGCGGCGCAAAGCAACGTAGAAAAAGGAGTCTCCAGTGGAAGTGGAACCTGCATGGCTGATCGCGGCGCAACTGCTGCCATTACTGACGATTGGCTTTGTCTCTGCCGCAGAAGTATCGCTGTCGGCAGCGTCCAGAAGCCGTATGCGAGAGCTTCTCGCCAGCGGCAATCAGCGGGCAAAGTTGATCGACCAAATGCTCTCCGACCCGGCCCGCTTTCTCTCCACCCTCCTGATACTCAAAAGCCTTGCCTACATCGCTGCCAGCTCTATGGCCGTCTGCCTGGCCATGACCCTGAAGTGGTCCACTGTCGGCGTCAGCCTCGCCGTCGCTCTCGTCTGGCTCCTTCTTCTCGCCGTTCAGGTCTTCAGCCGCGGCTGGGCTCTGCGCCAGCCCGACACGGTCGCGCTCTCGATCGCCCGTGTCGTCAACCTTCTGGCTGCACTTCTTTCCCCGCTCTCTCTCCTCCTGCGCCGCTTGGCTGCCTTCGCCCGCGGTGACGAAGACGAAGTGACCCCCGAAAGCGTATTCCTGAGTGAGGACGGCCTCCGCTTCCTCATTCACGTTGGCGAAGGCGAGGGCGTGATCGAAGAAGACGAGAAGCAGATGATCGCCGGCATCTTTGAATTCGGCGAGACGACCGTGCGCGAGATCATGGTGCCCCGGCTCGACATGGTGGCCGTAGAGGTGACTTCCCCCCTCAGCGAAGCTCTCGATCTGATCATCGGCAACGGACACAGCCGCATTCCCGTCTACGAAGACAATATAGACCATCTGCTCGGCGTACTCTATGCCAAAGACCTCCTCCTCTGCCTGCGCGACGGAAGCCAGGATATCGCCGTTCGTCAACTGCTTCGGGAGGCCTACTTCGTGCCCCAGAGCAAGAAACTTGACGAACTGTTCGAGGAAATGCAGGCCCATCGCATCCATATGGCCCTGGCCGTGGACGAATACGGCGGTACAGCCGGCCTCGTTACCATCGAAGACCTGCTCGAAGAGATCGTTGGCGAAATCCAGGACGAATACGATTCCGAAGAGCCCCAGCTCAAAAAGCTGGCCCCCGAAATCTACGTCTTCAACGCCCGTTACGATATCGATGAAGTGTCACGGCTTATCGACGTCGACCTGTCCGCCGGCCCCGAGAATATCGATACCTTGGGCGGCTTCATCTACAGCCAGCTTGGACGCGTCCCCGAGCAGGGCGAAAGCATTCATTTCCATGACTGGCGCTTCACCGTCATGTCAGTCGATTCCCGCCGTATCGAACAGGTGCGCGTTGAACCGCGCCACAGCGCAGAGAACGAGGCCCAGACCTTGAGTCAGCCCGATGTCGAGGAGCAGACCGAGGACTCGACAGGCTCCGGTTATCTTCAATCGGCCGCCTGATACTATGTTATACGCCTCCTGCTCAGAGAGGCCGTCCGGAAAAAGGACACTATCGTGACCCCGACGGTATCCCCGCAACAGTTGGTTGCAGCGGCACAGTCCGCTCGCAGACAGGCCCATGCACCCTACAGCAGCTACTTCGTCGGCGCCGCCGTATTAACGGCAGACGGCGAAATCATACCGGGATGTAACGTCGAGAACGCCTCCTATGGGGGAACGATCTGCGCCGAACGGGTCGCGCTCACGTCTGCCGTCGCCCAGGGGAATCGCCAATTCAGTGCCATCGCCGTTGTTACCGTGGACGGCGCCTCGCCCTGTGGCCTCTGCCGCCAGGTGATGATCGAGCTTGGGGCGGAGATGGATGTGTACATCAGTGATGAAGCCGGCAACTTCCGCAGCACGACTGCGCGCGCCTTGCTGCCCGATGCCTTCCGCGGCTGACCATGGTCGTAACGTCTCCTCGCCGGCTCTTCCCGTCGCCAACTTCCAGGTGCAGACGAATTCGCGGCGTCCTGGACAAGTCGCCGCGAATCAGGCACTGAGCCCGAAAAGGAAGCAAGCTGGCACTCCTCTGTGACTACCCGGCAGAATCCTTCAGCCAGAACTGGTACGAGGATCCCTACCCCACCCAGCGAGCGAAATACTGATGAAGAACTGCTGCATAGCGGCATTTGGACTGCTGGCGTTAGTGATGGCCGTCTCCTGTGCGCCAGACCCCGCGCCGACCCAACCTGCTGTAACCGCGGCGGCTGCCTCGCCCACCGCCGCTGCCCTCAACGCCGCAACAAGCACGCCGACCGCCGCGCCGGCGGACCCTACACCAACGCCGCTTCCGTCCAATAACGTGGCAGCCTCAGGGGAGGTAGTCCCCTCGTCAGGGCAAGAGACCGCACAACTGGCAGTCGATGGCAATCTCGAATCACTCTGGAACTCGGGACGCATTCCTCTGGGATGGATTCAGATTGCACTTGATGGCCAGTACCTCGTCAACAAAGTCGAGATGGTCATCGCGCAGACACCTCCCGGTCCGACCTCGCATGAGCTCTGGTTGGGGGACGGCTCGGGCACGCGCACCCTGTACGCGCGGCTCATCAACCAACATACCGAAGATGGGCAGACCCTCGCGGTAACAATTGATCCGCCTCGCAGCATAAACGAAGTCTACCTTCGCACTGTCCAAAGCCCCAGTTGGGTCGCATGGCGCGAAATCCGCGTATTCGGCGACCCCTCTGAAACTGCTCCCCCACCGGCATTCAAACTCGTCAAAATCGCCGACGGGCTGGACCTGCCTGTGCAGCTTAGGCACGCCGGCGATGACAGCGGTCGCCTCTTCGTGATCGAACAGGCGGGGCGCATCCGCATTGTCAGGAAAGGCACGGCCTCCAACGGTGGCCCAACCCGGTCTGTGGACGAAACGCCGTTCCTGGACATCTCGGAGAGGGTTAGCTGCTGCGGAGAACGGGGACTCTTGGACGTAGCCTTTCCGCCGGACTACAGCATCAAACAGCACTTCTATGTCAGCTACACCAATGGCGAAGGCCATACAGTCATCAGCCGCTATAAAACGACAGTCGACACGGATAAGGCCGACCCGGCCAGCGAGGAGATCCTCCTCACCATCGAGCAGCCGCACAATACGCACAATGGCGGCCGCCTCCTCTTCGGACCCCAGGACGGCTACCTGTACATTGGCAGCGGCGATGGCGGAGGTCCAGCGTTCAACGATCCTGACAACCGAGGGCAGAATCTCAGCTCGCTCTTGGGGAAAATATTACGCATCGATGTCGAGTCCGGTGCGAAGCCTTACACCATCCCCGCCAGCAACCCATTCACGCAAGTTGAAGGCAATCGCGGCGAGATCTGGGTTTACGGCCTGCGCAACCCCTGGGGATTCGCGTTCGACAGGCGGACAGGCGATCTCTACATCCCCGACGTCGGCAATATCACCATCGAAGAGGTGAACTATCAGCCGGCTGCCAGTGCTGGGGGCGAAAACTACGGCTGGCGTATCACCGAAGGCAGCATCTGTTTCGAACAGTGGGGCTGCGTCAAAGGCGAACCCTGTGAAATCGAACACTGGTTATGCAGCGCAGAAGGCCAGACCTCGCCCGTGTCCGAATACAACCACGAAGTGGGGTGCGCTGTCGTGGGCGGGGCCGTCTACCGCGGGTCCGGCATACCCAGCCTGCAGGGTGTTTTCCTCTTCGCCGATTTCTGTCGCGGGCAGATCTGGGGACTTAGAGGCGGCCTCCACGATAAGTGGCAAAGCCCACTCCTCATCAATACCTCCTTTCCCATCAGCGCCATCGGCGAAGACCAGGACGGTAACGTTTACGTCGTCGGCTATCAAAATGGCGTTATCTCGATGATTGCAGAGGAATAGCCAGAAACCGGGTCGACACTGTCGCCGGTATGAGAATAATCCCCGCATCCTGCTCCGATCGTTTTTGGTACACGGGAGTTTTGCACTGGGCCGGCATCGGCGCCGTTGCCACCGCCGGCGAATTCGTCGCACTTGACCACCTTCACCCGCTACTGCTCTAAAGAACCCTTCGGAGGCTGAGCCACTGCCGGAGCGCAAATTGAAAGGGACAGCACCACCGCACCCACCTTCCCCGGATCGTTGACTTTACTTTCCCGCTCTGTTATTTTCTTACCATGAATGTTCCGGCCCTGATGGCAACCTACCAGTTGCGTCAAAGAGAATACCTGCTGCGCATCACGCGCGCCATGACCTCGCGGCTCGATCTGCCCAGCCTCCTGCGGCTGATCCTCGAAAGCGCAGCCGAAATGCTCGCCGCGCCCGCCGGTGTCATCGTGCTCGACGACGCTGCCGCAGCCGTACCCCTCGCAGACGGACGCAGCACCGTGGAGAAAGACGAACCCTTCCGTATTCGTGCATCCTATGGCATTCCACGCCAACTCCTGCCCGCCTTCCGTCCCCTCCTCAAAATCGCCTCGCAGTCCTGGCCCCCTGCCGATGATCGACTGGCGCAAGAGGATTCGGACCACCAGGCAATGGTCGGCGAATGGGACGCCGGGCGCGCGCTGGCGGCCGTATTCTCGCATGGCGACAGCTACCAACAGGAAATCGAAAGCCGCGTCCGCGAAGTAGAGTCGGCCCTGGGCCACAAGCTGGGCCAGGTGATCGGCCTCCCTCTCCTCTTCGAAGAAGACCTCCTCGGCGTTATCTATCTTTTCCGCGGCGACTCCGCCTTCTCGCCGCTGGACTGGCAGTTCCTGCAGGGGTTCGCCGACCAGGCCGCCATTGCCGTCCGCAACGCCCGCCTCTACCAGCAGTTGGCGCCCGCGCGCAGCCGCCTGTCGATGATCGTCCAGAACAGCGTCAATGGCATGATGATCCTGGCGCCCGACAAGCGGGTGGAGGTCATCAATCAGCCCCTTTCCCTCATGACCGGAATCGCGCCTCAAGATGCCGTCGGGCGACAGTGCGAAAGGATTCTGCCTCTCCTCAATCTGCAGGGAGAAGACCTGTTCAGTGCCGATTACGACCTGATCTCCTTGCCCGAAAGCGGCGCTCAGTGTGAAGGCGACATCATTCTGCCCGAGGGGGGCCAGATCTCAGTCTCCGTAACCTTCATCCCGGTCAAGGACGAGCGCAAGCGGCTCGTCAACATCATCGCCAGTGTGCTCGATATCACGCGTTTCCGCGCAGAAGAGGAGATGAAATCCACCTTTACCTCGATCATCAGCCATGAACTGAAGACGCCCGTGGCCTTGATCAAAGGATACGCGCAAACACTGGCCCGGCCCGACGCCGCCTGGGACGCCGAGACAGCCCGGCAGAGCCTCGAAGTGATCGAAGAGGAAGCCGACCGGCTGGAGGCGCTCATCAACAGCCTGCTCGACGTCAGCCGCATCCAGGCCGGCGGCCTGCGCCTCGAACGGTCGGACGTACAGGTGCGGTGGCTGCTCAAGCGCGTGGCGCAGGACTACCGCACACAGACCGACACCCATGAAATCGCACTCGATCTGCCCGCGGACCTCCCCGTCATCTACGGCGACGTAGAGCGCCTGCGCCTGGTCTTCACCAATCTGCTCAGCAACGCCATCAAATACTCACCCGATGGCGGCGTCATTCGCATAGGCGGTTGGCACGAAGAGCCGCAGGAGAAAAACGCGTTCGGCCGCCTTGTACTCTATGTCGCCGACGAAGGCATCGGCATTCCGGCAAGAGAACTCCCGAAAATATTCGATCGTTACTACCGCGTGGATAGCGGTCTCCGCCGCGGAACGGCCGGCGTCGGCCTTGGTCTCTTTCTCAGCAAGGCAATCGTCGAGGCCCATCAAGGGGAAATCTGGGTGCGCAGCGACGTGAACAAAGGCACAACCGTCTTCGTTGCCCTGCCCGTGGAAGAATCCGAATCCACATAGCCCGGCAGCCCGTTAGCAGGTGATCGTGAACCCGTGAAGCACCTCTGCGTAGGAAAGGCGCGTACAACGAGACTCGGTCATGCAACTCATTCTTGAAAGACGCCTGAGCCGTCCCCGCCACGTCGAGTTCCTGTTTCCCCTCATTGCCCTCTGTCTCGCGCTCATCTTCAGCGGTATTCTGCTGTGGATATTCGGCGCAAATCCGTTTGAGACCTATGCGGCCATGGCAACCGGCGCCTTCGGCCAGCGCTACCATATCAGCGAGACCCTCCTGCGCGCCATCCCCCTTATGCTCACCGGCCTGGCCGTGGGCATCGCCTTTCGCATGCTGTTCTGGAATATCGGCGCCGAAGGCCAGTTTGTGTGGGGAGTCATTGCCGCCACCTGGGTCGCCCTCTTCTTGCCGGAACTGATCGGTGGAATGCCGCAATGGACCTTCCTGCCGGTTATGATCGTGGCCGCCTTTGTGGCCGGCGCCATTTGGGGACTGATCCCGGCCTTTCTCAAGACCGCCCTGGGGGTCAACGAGATCATTACAACGCTCATGTTCAACTATGTGGCCCTCCTGTGGATGCAATACCTCTATACCGGATCCTGGAAAGATCCTGAGGGCTTCGGCTTTCCCGGCAGCGCACAGTTCCCCCAGCACGCCTGGCTGCCCCGCCTGCCCATCGACCTGGGCCGCGTCCACTACGGCCTCATTATCGCCGTCCTGGCGGCCTTTCTGCTCTGGCTCGTCCTCGACCGGACCAAATGGGGGCTTGAGATCAAAGTGATCGGCAAGAACCCCCAGGCTGCCCGCTACGCCGGCATGAACATAGCCCGCAACGTACTTCTGGTCATGTGCGTAAGCGGGGGGATCGCCGGCCTGGCCGGTTTCAGCCAGGTGGCCGGTGTCGCGCACCGCCTGCAAAATGGCATCGCAGTCGGCGACGGCTTCACCGCCATCATCGTGGCCTGGCTGGCAAAACTGAACCCCTGGGCTATCCTGCTCGTCAGCATACTCCTGGCCGGACTCAGCACCGGCGGCGATCAGTTGCAGATCACCATGGGCCTGCCGGCCGCCGTCGCAGGCGTGCTCCAGGGCTCGATACTTTTCTTCGTCCTCGGCGCCGACGTCTTCATCAACTACCGCTTGCGGGTGATTCGTACGCAGCCCCGGCCCGCTTCGAATCCTGCCCCCGTCTCCGGCGGACCGACGCCCGCCGACTAGATGAAGCGCAGACCATCCCCAATCTCCCGTTCCATACCGGTGGATCCTGCACACAATCTGGCGAAGGCAACGCCGGCTCGCCGCCTGTTAACACGCATGTGAAAGCGTAACGACAATGGAACTCGCCCTTCTTATCTCTGTCCTGACGGTGACAATTCAGGCCGGCGCATCGCTTGTCTTTGCCGCAGTCGGCGAAATCTACACCGAGAGGGCCGGCGTTCTCAATCTCGGGCTGGAAGGCATTCTCATCATGGGTGCTGTCAGCGCCTTTGCCGTCGGCTTTCACACCGAAAGTCTCCTGTTGGGCACACTGGCGGCCGTCGTCGTCGGCGCCGCCCTGGCCTCCATTCACGCCTTCCTGTCCGTCACCCTGCGCGCCGATCAGGTCGTCAGCGGCCTCGCGCTCACCCTCTTTGGCATCGGCCTCAGCAGCTTTCTCGGCCAGCGCCTTGGCCCGGAGGGCGCGCCGCTCGTGGGCCTGGTCGGCCCGAAGTTCAACAAAATGACGATCCCCGCCCTCGGCCAGATTCCGCTGCTTGGCCAGGCCCTTTTCAACCAGGACCTGCTCGTCTACCTCATGTATCTGACCGTTCCCCTCTCCGCCTTCCTGCTCTACCGCACCCGCCTCGGCCTCAACGTGCGCGCAGTAGGCGAAGACCCGGACACCGCAGACGCAATGGGCATCTCCGTCACGCGCACACGCTACCTGGCCACCATCGGCGGCGGTATGCTCATGGGGCTGGGCGGCGCCCACCTCAGCCTCGCCTATACCCCCGGTTGGACCGAAAACCTCACCGGTGGCCGCGGCTGGATCGCCATCGCCCTCGTTATCTTCGCCACCTGGGATCCGGCGCGGGCCCTGCTTGGCGCCCTCATCTTTGGCGGCGTCAACGCAATCCAGTTCCGGTTGCAGGCGGCTGGCGGCGGGGTAATACCAGCCGCAATGCTGGCCATGATGCCCTACCTTCTCACAGTCCTTGTGCTCACGCTCATCACCGTATATGAAAACGTTAGCCGCCGCCTCGGCGCGCCGGCAGCCCTCGGCCTGCCCTATATGCGCGGCGAACGTTAGCCTTTCTGATCAAATAAACTATCGGAGCAGAAAACTCTTATGAGTAGTCACGGATTCCGCATTGAGCATGACAGCCTCGGCGAGGTGAGGGTCCCCAAAGACGCCCTCTACGCCGCCCAAACCCAGCGCGCCGTCGAAAACTTCCCTATCAGTCCCCTCCGCTTCCCCCGCCATTTCATCCGCGCAATCGGGCTGATCAAAGGCGCGGCCGCTGCTGTCAATCTCGACCTGGGGCAGCTGGATGCCGATATGGCGGCAGCAATCCAAAGCGCCTGCGCCGAAGTCGCGCACGGCGCCCACGACGCCCATTTCCCCCTCGATATCTTCCAGACCGGCTCCGGCACCAGCACAAACATGAACGCCAATGAAGTCATCGCTACCCTGGCATCCCGGAGCCTCGGACGCAGCGTCCACCCCAACGATGACGTAAATATGGGGCAAAGTAGCAACGACGTCATTCCCTCAGCCATCCATCTGAGCGCCTATCTCGCCGTTGTCGAAGAACTCCTGCCCGCCCTCCGGCATCTGCAGCAGACCCTGGACGCCAAGGCCGCAGAGGTGGACGGCATCGTCACCACCGGGCGCACCCATCTGATGGATGCCATGCCAATCCGCCTGGGCCAGGAGCTGGGGGGGTGGAGCAACCAGATCGACAAGGGACAGCGGCGCCTGCGCGACGCGCTGGCGCGGCTGGCAGAACTCGCCCAGGGAGGCACCGCCGTTGGCACCGGAATCAACGCCCATCCCGAGTTCGGCGAACGCATCGCCGCCAAGCTGGCCCAAATGACCGCTCAACCGTTCAGGACAAGCGAAAACTACTTCGAAAGCCTGAGCAGCCAGGACGCCGCCGTTGAGCTCAGCGGTCAACTCAAGACCGTCGCCACCTCGCTGATGAAAATGGCCAACGATCTGCGCTGGATGAACAGCGGGCCCATCGCCGGCATCGCCGAGATCGAGTTGCCCGCCCTGCAGCCCGGCAGCAGCATCATGCCCGGCAAGATCAATCCCGTCGTTCCCGAAGCCGTCGCCATGGTTGCCGCCCAGGTCACCGGTAACGACGTGACGATTACGATCGGGGGCCAGTCCGGCAGCTTTCAGCTGAATGTGATGCTCCCCGTCATCGCCTACAACCTGTTGCAGAGCATCTCGATCCTGGCCGGCGCCAGCCGTCTGCTGGCAGACACGGCCATCGCCGGTTTTACCGTCAATGCAGAGCGCATCGGCCGGCTCGTTGACAGCAACCCGATTCTTGTGACCGCTTTGAATCCTGTGATTGGGTACGAGCTGGGCGCGCAGATTGCCAAGACCGCCTATGCCCAAGGGCGCACGCTCAAGGAGGTCGCTCTGGAAATGACCGATCTCAGCGCCGAAGAACTGCATGAGCTGCTCGACCCCCGCAAACTGACCGAAGGCGGCATTCAGCAACTTTGAAATGTAACGCTGGAAAGTCGCACTTCTTCACCGACATCTACGTGATAACGGCACAGATCATCAGCAGCGCTCGCTCCGGCAATCTCGAACACCTGCCTCGCTAACTGCCTCTTGCAGCACAAAAAAAGGTCCGGCATTTTGTGCCGGGCCTTTCTGTGTCTTGTAAACCTGGTCTGTCTAAGGCAGGAAGTAGAATGGATTACGCGCGGCGCCGTTCTGTCGGATTTCAAAGTGCAGATGCGGCCCTGTCGAACGCCCCGTATTGCCTACCGTACCCAGCTGTTCACCCTTGGCAACGTTCTCACCCTGGCGCACGTAGACCGTATTCATATGGGCATACAACGAGACAAATCCGTTGCCATGATCAATCATGACCATTCTGCCGTAACCGCCATTCCAGCCATGTGATGCCTTGATAACATAGCCGCTGTCGGCGGCGACGATCGGCGCCCCTGCCCTGGCTCCAACGTCAATCGCTCTGTGGCCGTGCCAGAACTGCTGCGTAATGTGACCGCTGACCGGCCAGGCAAAATTCCCGGAACCTCTGACCGCATTAGCAGGGACCGGCCCCCGATACATGGCCACCTGTCGGGCGACATAGGGCTTGGTACCATTAGGTATGATCAACTGCCTGCCCCTGTTGATCGGGGAATCCGCCGACTTCAGATTATTCAAAGGGAAGTCAACAATCTCTTCGACGCTTACCTTGTACTTCAATGCCAGAGTCGACAGCGTGTCGCCGGGGCGAACCACGTGCATCACGCCGTCTACCGGAGGAATAATCAACTCCTGGCCGGGCCACAACAGATCCGGATTCGATTCCAGTTTTGGATTGGCCCACAATATTGTCTCGGGCCTGAGATCGTATCGGGCAGCGATCTTCTGAAGATTATCAGCTGGAAATACTTTGTAAACCTGGATACTGAGTATTCTTGAAGGCGCAGTGACCGCAACCGGTTCCCCTTCCGCTCCTTGCTGGCTCGGAGAAGCAACGGCAGGCTCCTCGGATTTTCGGGTAAAGGGAAGTACTGCACGCTGCAGTGCATCACTGACTTCAACTATTGGATTGCGGCGTGCCAGTTGTGTGTCAGCAGCTGCACTCTGCACAAGCGGCACATCCGCCGGCAGAGTGTGAAGCGGGAAATTCCAATCAGGGGGGTCTACTCGCCTGACAAGAATGACTATCGCTGCGACCACCAGCACGGCTAAATGGCTGGCAAGCCGGACCGGCGCAACCTGTTCGCGCAGGAAGCTCTGTAAACCCGACGAAAAACTCTCAAGCGCCCCGCCTGCCGCATCTGCAAATCCCGCTCCCTCTTCCAGAGCAGCTTCGGCAATGCTTTCCGAACTCTGATGAATCTGATTCTGTTGTGGACTTGGACTGAATTCTGAATTACTGCTGGAGAAGGAGGTCTGTTGCACTTCCCGGGCCGATGTGGAGGAGCTACTTGTTCGGCGGAAAGTATGGTAACTGAATCGGCGTTGTTCTACGTGTTCTTTGCTCTTAAGCATACAGCCTGCCCAAGTCTAGGATACAGATTGAAAACTGTACCACAAAATACAATATACACAAACTTCGAAAAAAAACCGGGCGGGGGAGCGATGCTTTTGGACTTGATTGTTCCACTGCCAAGAGCGATTGGTCGGCAGTTCAAGGCTGTCAAACGGCCCGATCCGCCTCAAGAATGCCATTATAGGCATAAGTGGGAGCCTGTACAAATCCGATTTTGGGTTTCAACTCGGTTTTTGCCCCTCCAGAGGCAAGAGGTTTGGAAACCGTAGGGAAAACGTAGGTTAAGCGTCATTTTTCTGCAAACCGGCCCATTTTGCCTTGCCCTCTCTCCTTTTCAGGCTCCGCACCGCCTGCCGGCTCCCTTGGCGGCACCTCGTCCAAAAGCTCCTCCCGACGGTGCGCGCTGCTCACCGGGCCGCTCGCTCGACTACCTATTTGATTAGCGTGTCCAGGAATTCCTGGTTGTCTCGTGTCCGGCTGAGTCGTTCCAGAATCGGCAAAATCGCTTCGTTGCCGCCCCCCATGGCATCGCTCATTCGCCGCAATGTGTAGACCTTCGCCAGCACTTCGGGCTCCAGCATCTTCTCTTCCGCTCGCGTGCTGCTCCGTTCAATATCAATGGCCGGGAAAATGCGCCGCTCCGATGTGCGCCGGTTGAGGTGCAGCTCCATGTTGCCCGTGCCCTTGAACTCTTCGTAGATGACATCGTCCATGCGGCTGCCCGTATCTACAAGACAGGTCGCAACGATCGTCAGACTGCCCCCCTCTTCCAGATTCCGGGCCGCGCCAAAAAATCGCTTTGGCGGATAGAGCGCCGCCGGATCGATCCCGCCCGAAAGAGTGCGGCCCGACGGGGGTACTGTCAGGTTATAGGCGCGGGTGAGTCGCGTAATACTGTCCAACAGTATCACCACGTCGCGGCTGCTTTCCGTCAGACGCTTGGCTCGTTCCAAGGCCATCTCCGCTACCCGCACATGGTTCTGGACCGGTTCGTCAAATGTGCTGCTGATCACCTCCGCTTCCACAGAACGGTCCATATCAGTTACCTCCTCGGGCCGCTCTCCGATCAGCACCACCATCAAATGCAGATCCTCATAGTTGCTTGACATGCCGTTGGCAATGCGCTTCAGAATGGTCGTCTTGCCCGCTTTGGGGGGACTGACGATCAGCCCGCGTTGACCGCGACCGATTGGTGCCAGCAGATCGATCATGCGGGTTGCCAGCAAATTCGGCTTGGTCTCCAGGTGAATCTGCTCGTCCGGAAATATCGGCGTCTGTTTCTCAAACACCGGACGCCGTTTCGCCTCCTCAGGGTCAAGACCGTTGACCGCTTCAACCTTCAACAGACCGTAATACTTCTCTGTATCCTTCGGCGGGCGTACCTGACCAACTACGAGATCGCCTGTGCGCAACCCAAAACGGCGGATCTGACTCTGACTGACGTAAACGTCCTCCGGTCCCGGGAGAAGATGGTCGCTTCGCAGGAAACCGATGCCGTCCTGTACGATCTCCAGGATTCCCCCTCCAAAAATATATCCCTGTTTTTCGGCGTTGGCCCGTAATAGCAGAATAATCAGATCATGCTTCTTCAGGCGCGTATAGCCGCTTATATCCAAGGACCGCGCCATCTCTCTGAGTTCATCCAGAGTGCAGTCCTCCAATTCGGCCATTGTCATACTAAGCGTTTCCATAGTTCGTTCCTTGTCAGGCTCAACAAATAGTCACACATTGCTTGCGCAACCGGACAGTTTCATTTGCATACGGGTGATTGTGCTGAAAGCGCGGGTTGTCGATAGGTTGTGAAGACGATCAGTCTACACAAAGTGCTCTTTGGGGATTGCCCGAATTCGGACAGATTTTCTAAGTGAAATGACTTACGCCAGGGTTGGGTAAATGCGAAAGAGGTGCACTTGACGGACCATCAGCCGCGTCTTCCAACTATCCGCGACCGCCATCCGCTCTGCTCGGGCATTCTGAATCGATCATCGCCAATTGCGTATAGAGCAAGCCGGCTACTGAACTAAGTTCTGTTTGGATAGTCGAAGCGGACATGTAGGGCGGAGGCAAACTCTCAGTATCGACAAACAGTATAGCAGCCTTTTCAGAATACGTCAACTACGTTTTTTTGCGGGGTGCATCCCAAAACGGGGGCGACCTCTCCTACGACTCCGGCAACAACCAGGCCACGGCCATTCCGCGCACCCTCTTGAGACCGCAAAAAGACCTTCACTGACCACTGATCACTGCAGTTCCGGGCGGTCGGGCCTATTCGGCCCTCCCTTGTGCG
>VYDA01000094.1:0-2651 GCA_009843665.1 Caldilineaceae bacterium SB0675_bin_29
CTTCTATCCACAGGGAACGCTTGCCAGCCAGGTCCTGGGATTTCTCAATGCCGAACGCGTGCCGGTGCTGGGACTGGAGCGCTACTATCGGAACTTTCTCTCCAGTGACGGCGTTGGTCTTCCACCAGGACGTCAGATTCTCCGTTCAGAGCTGGACGAGAACGTTCTCCGCTTTCTGCCCAGCGGCAATGGTAAGGGCCTGGTGCTGACCATCGACCGCACCATCCAGCATATCATCGAGGAGGAGCTGCGCCTGGGGGTCGGTCTCTACCGTGCCGAGGCCGGCACGGTCATCGTCATGGATCCCAGGACGGGCGCAATCCTGGGGATGGCCAACTGGCCAAACTTCGACGGCAACAGCTTCGAAGACGGAGACCCCAGCACGTTTACAAATGTCTCCATCAGTGCCCAATTTGAACCGGGATCGGTTTTCAAGCTGATCACCGTCGCAGCCGCCCTCGACATCAACGCAGTGGAATGGTCGACCGTCTTCGTCGATACCGGCGCCATTTCCGTGGAGGGGCATACGGTCCAGAACAGTGACCGCAAGGCTGTCGGTGAACTGAACGTCGCTGATGCCATGGCCCATTCCAACAACGTGATCACGGTCCAGATCGCGCAGAAGGTCGGCGCCGATATCTTTTACGACTATGTAACCCGCTTCGGCTTCGGCGCCGACACGCTCATCGACCTGAGCGGTGAAGTGGCCGGACAGGTCAGAAATACCGATGCCCCGAACTGGGGTGTCTCCGACCTGGCCACCAACAGCTTTGGCCAGGGCATTGCCGTTACCCCCATTCAGATGATCAGCGCAGTCGCCGCCATTGCCAACGGCGGCAGACTGATGCGCCCCTACATCGTGCACAGCCGCGTAGCCGGTGACTACGCCATGGTGACCCAGCCGACAATGGTCTACCAGGTCATCCAGCCGGATACGGCGGTCCGGTTGAAAGACATGATGGTGCATGTCGTCAACACCGGCAATCAGATGGCCCAGGTCTCCGGCTATAGCGTCGCCGGCAAGAGCGGCACCGCCGAAATCGCCACCGAAGAGGGCTACATCCAGGACGAAACGATCGCCAGCTTTATCGGCTACGCGCCCGCCGACGACCCGAAATTCGTCATGATGGTCAAGCTGGACCGGCCGGACCCGGGCATCAGCCGCTGGGCAGCCTATACCGCGACGCCCATCTTCAGCCGGATCGCCCACCGCCTGTTCGAGCACATGAATATCCCGCCGGACGATGTCCGGCTGTCGGACGACAGTCAAAGCTACTCCTGTTCGTCCGCCCTTGCGTGCCAGGAAATCGCGCTGCCGGCAGCTTCAGAGCCGGATGCAGGACCGGTTGCAGAGCTTTCAAGCCGGTGATCGGCACTCCGTTGCCGCCGGGGCGTGCGGCGACGGGTTACTTCTGTTCAAAGGATTCTGATTCGGTGGCAGAACGACCGAAAGTTGAGACCGCAATCACCCAGCATACGCTCTGGCAGGCGCTGACCGGAACGGCCCCGCCGCAGACGCTCGCGCCCCTGCCCATCAGCTGCGCGGTACTGGACAGCCGCGATGTCGAAGCAGGCTCTCTTTTCATCGCTTTCAGCGGCGCCCGCACCGACGGCCACAGATTTATACGCCAGGCCCTGGGGGGCGGCGCCGGCGTGATCATCTGCGAAGAGCGGGGCATTGACCAGTTGCATGACACCGGCGCCCAGTTGATCGACTGCCGCCAACAAGATGAAGGCAATGAGGCGAGAGCGGAAACGAAACACCTTGACCCCGCCCGCGCCGTCGCCTACGTCGTCCCCGATGCCGGCGCGGCATTGCAGGCGGCAGGCCTCTTTCAGCGGCTGCATCGCACCCACCCCGATCTGCGGGTGGTCGGCGTGACCGGCAGCGTAGGCAAAACCAGTTCAAAGGAGCTGACCGCATCGGTCCTCGCGCAACGCTTCCGCACCCACCACAACACCGGCAACCTCAACAGCGAACAGGGGCTGCCGCTGGCTCTCCTCGGGCTGCACACCGGCTACGAGCGGACCGTGTTGGAGATGGGGATGTACGACCTCGGCGAGATTCGCCTGCTCTGCAACCTGGCGCGGCCCCATATCGGCCTTGTGACCAATGTCGGCCCCACCCATCTCGAGCGGCTGGGCACGATAGAACGGATTGCGCAGGCCAAATCCGAACTGGTAGAGGCTCTTCCCAGCGCACAGAACGGAGGCGCGGCCGTCCTGAACCATGACGACGCCCGCGTGCGCGCGATGGCGGCCGCCACCGATGCCCGGCCTTTCTTCTTTGGCCTCACCTCTGAAGCGGACCTGTGGGCCGACGAAATCGAAAGCCTGGGCATGGAAGGCATCCGCTTCCGCTTTCACTGTCGCCAGGAGAACGGCCATATCCACAGCCAGCGCCTGCAGGTGCCCCTCCTGGGTAGACATTCGGTCTATACGGCCCTCGGCGCGGCCGCCGTCGGCATCGTCAGCGGCCTGTCCTGGCAGGAGATCGTCGCCGGACTGCAGCGGGCGCCGGGTCAGCTGCGCCTCGTTGTGTTGCCGGGCATCAACGGCAGCACCGTCATTGACGACACATATAACGCCAGCCCCGTCAGCACAGTGGCCGCGCTCAATCTGCTGGACGACCTGTTCACCCGCCTTCAAAC
>VYDA01000094.1:2661-4519 GCA_009843665.1 Caldilineaceae bacterium SB0675_bin_29
GGCCGGGACTGCGCCACCGCAGCCAACCGGCCGCAAATGGGGCCGCAAGCAGCGAAACGAACACCGCAATCCAGCAACGGGCAGCATCGTAAACAGCAGCAGCTGCCACAACACCGCGGCGGACGCCGCATTGCAGTTCTTGGTGATATGAGGGAGCTGGGTACCTTCACGAACGAAGGACACAAACAGGTCGGCGCCCATGCCGCCGGCGTAACCGATCTCCTCGTTACAGTCGGCGCCCTGGGCGGCATTATCGCCGACGAGGCCCGCAAAGCAGGCCTGCCTTCCCAAGCCGTGTATGAAACCGAGGACTTTGAGACGGCCGTACAGATTCTGCAGGAGATGGCACAACCGCAGGATCTGCTGCTCGTCAAAGGCAGCCGGGCAGTGGGGATGGAACGAATTGTGCCCGAGATCTCACAACAGCCGGCATCCGCCGCAGCCACAGACCGGGCCCGCCGCCCAGTGTCCGACAAAGGGGTCGGCGGCGGCCTCCTCGAAGGCTAAGGGGCGCATAGATGGAATTCCCGCTGGTGCTCGGGACACTCAGCTTCTTTATCGCCGTGATTTGGGGACAGCCGCTGATCACCCTCCTGAAGCACTACCGAATCGGCAAACAGGTGCGCATGGAAGGACCGGACTCGCACCAGGAAAAGACCGGCACGCCGACGATGGGCGGACTGCTATTTGTGGTGCCTGTCCTCTTGATTACGGGGGCGCTCAATCTGGCGGCCCTGCTCGGCTTCACCCTGATCGGCAAGAGTACACTGCTGCTCTTTTTCTGCCTGGCTGCGCACTCGACACTGGGCGCCGTCGATGACTGGCTCGGACTCCGCGGCAGGGGGAAGGGGATGTCGGCGCGAATGAAGAGCGGATTTCAGTTCATATTCGCAGCCATTATCGTCGGCATTCTCTATTACGGGCCGCCCGATCTCTACTATGTGGGCGTGCCCGGCATTCCGCAGTGGGTTTCGATCGGCTGGCTGTTCATCCCGGTGGGAATTCTGCTCATTATCGGTTTCAGTAATGCGGTAAATCTGACCGATGGACTGGACAGCCTGGCGGGCAGCATCAGCGGCATTGCGTTTGCCAGCTACGGGCTGATTGCCTTCCTGCAGGGGCAGACCTACCTGGCGGCTTTCTGTTTCACGATGGTGGGAGCGCTGTTTGCATTTCTCTGGTTCAATGCCCACCCGGCACAGGTATTCATGGGTGACACCGGCAGCCTCGCGTTAGGCGCAACGCTGGCACTGGTCGCGCTGATGACAGGTCAATGGCTGTTGCTGCCCGTGGTCGGGTTCGTCTTTGTCGCCGAGACCGTCTCCGTACTGTTGCAGGTGGCGTCGGCAAAGCTCAGCCGCCGCTACCTGGGCCGCGATGTCCGCATGTTCAAGATGACTCCGATCCACCATCATTTTGAGTTGTTGGGGTGGAGCGAAACACAGGTTAAAGAGAGATTCTGGATCGTCGGTGTGCTGAGTGGAATGTTGGGGGTGGCCCTGGCGCTATGGAACGGGTGACTGCCGTCTGCATCCGTTTCAAGCCGGCGGCGCTTCGATTCCTGGCGGCCGGTCTTAAGTCCCTCGTAACTGCCGGAGGACAAAGCGTTGACCGGAAACCCGCTGCCGGAAGGAGAACGATACCATGATTGCCAACGCCGAAGAGTTCAACTTTGAAAAACGCAATGTCGTTATCCTGGGGATGGGCCGCCAAGGACTGGCTCTGGCCCGATTCTTCACGGCCGCAGGCGCAAACGTAACCATCAGCGATGTCGCGCCCGCACGAAAGCTGGCCGAGGAGTTGGAGCAGTTGGGTGATCTGCCGGTAACGCTTGCCTTGGGCGGCCATCCTTCCAACC
>VYDA01000094.1:4529-14848 GCA_009843665.1 Caldilineaceae bacterium SB0675_bin_29
TCGACGACTGCGGCCTGCTCTGCCTCAGCGGCGGCGTGGGGATGCAAACGCCGCTCGTCCAGGATGCCATTCGACGCGGCATCCCTCTGAGCAATGACAGCCTGCTCACGATGCAGCTGGCCCCCTGCCCTGTCATCGCCATCACCGGCAGCAGCGGCAAGACAACAACGACAACGCTCGTCGGAGAAATGTTGCAGGCGACCGTTGATGACACCCATACCGTCCACGTCGGCGGCAATATCGGCAGGCCTCTTCTGGACCGCCTCGATGAGATTCAGGAAGATGACATGATGGTTCTGGAGTTGAGCAGCTTTCAACTCGAGCTGTTCGACCCCAAAGTCGCCTACGGCCCCATGGACCAGTTGGGCCCGGATGTGGCCGCCATTCTCAATATCACGCCCAATCATCTGGACCGGCATCCATCGATGGCCGACTACGTCCTGGCGAAGTCCAACCTCCTCCGCCATCTGAAGCCGGCCAGCGTGGTAGTCCTCAACGCCGACGATCCGGTCGCCAGCCGCATGGCCGGCTGGGATGATGACGGACAGCCGGTCCCCGTCGAATGGGAACTGGACTCTCTCCTGGCACAATGTCGTTCTATTCTCGGCAAAGACCGACGGGTCATTCCCTTTTCCACCTCGGCCAGCCGGATCCGGCGCACGTCGCTTCACAGTTCCGGGACCCGGCCGCGGCCGGCCACCGGCGCCTGGGCATCGGAGACCACCGAAGGCATGTTTTTTGAAGGCCGCCCTTTCTGTCGCCGCCCCGATGTACGGCTGCGCGGCGAGCACAATATCTCCAACCTGCTGGCCGCGGCCGCCGTCAGCGGCGCGGCCGGCGCATCCGAACAGGCGATGGGGCGCGTTGCCCACTCCTTCGCCGGCGTACCGCACAGGCTGGAGGAGATGCGGCCCAAGGGCAACGTCGTATGGATCAATGACAGCATCGCGACTGCGCCCGAGCGGGCCGTCGCCGGGCTCCAGGTCTTCCCCCCGGGCGCGCAGACGCTCATCCTCCTGGCCGGCGGCAAAGACAAGAACCTGCCCTGGGATACCTTCGCCGACGAAGTGCTGGACCGGGTCCAGTGTCTGATCGGCTTCGGAGAAGCGGGGTCGATGATCGCCGACAAGGTGAGGGAACGGGCCTCGTTCCGGCGCATCTCCGCCCCCTGCTGCGCGGTTGTCCAGCGTCTCGACGAGGCCGTCGTCCTGGCCAAGCAGACGGCGACGCCGGGTACGGTGGTGCTCTTCTCCCCGGGCGGCACCAGTTACGATGCCTACAAAAACTTCGAGCAGCGCGGGGACCATTTCCGCAACCTGGTCGCAAGTGGTTAGAGGCAACCGCACTTTGCCGGACTCCTGCAGTGAATCCTCCGGTTACTGCACGTTGCCGTGGAAGTTTAAGGAATGACAATGGCGCTCCAGGTCAGCCCAGCTAAACAGATCGGCAGGTTAGGACCCAACTTCGATTGGGCTCTGGCCACCGTCCTGACCTGCCTGATCCTGTTCGGGTCTGTCATGGTCTTCAGCGCCAGTTACCCCTGGGCGCTGGAAAACCAGGTATCCCCCTTTTATTACGTGCTGCTGCAGCTCCGCTGGTTGGGGGTCGGGCTGGTGGCGCTGGTCGGCGCCGCGCTCGTCCCCTACCGCATCTGGGAGCGGTGGAGCGTACCGCTGATGGCCATAGGGCTGATCTCCCTCATTGCGCTCATCTTTCTGGGCGAAAGCCGTTTCGGCGCCACCCGCGCCTTCCCCGGCGGCCGCGTTCAGCCGAGTGAACCGGTGAAAGTGATCGTTCTCATCTACATCAGCACCTGGCTGGCCAGCAAGGGCAATCGAATCAAAGACATCAACTATGGGCTGATCCCCTTCGGCGTGCTCATGGGGATCGTGACGAGCCTGATCGTGGTGCAGCCGGACATCAGCACAACGATTCTGATCGTTGTGACCGGATTGATCATTTTCTTCCTCGCCGGCGCCGAGCTGAAACAGCTTATCCTGGGCGGGTTTGTGGCCACCGTCACCTTCTGGCTGGTGATCACCCGCAACAGCTATGCCAGCCGCCGCGTCAGCGCGCTGCTTGAGTCGATCCAATCTCCCTTGAACAGTTCCGAATGGCAGATCCGCGAAGCCAGCCAGGCCATCGTCAAAGGGGGCCCGCTTGGCGTGGGGCTGGGCAACAGCACCGAAAAGCTGCCCGGTAATCTGCCCCTGAGCTGGTCAGACAATATCTTTGCGGTCATCGGCGAGGAGATGGGGTTGCTGGGCACGCTGCTGGTGATCCTGCTCTTCACGCTCTTTGTCTATCGCGGCCTGCGCATCGCCAGTGAATCGGCCGACATCTTCGGCTCTCTGCTGGCAGTGGGCATCACCGCCCTCATCATCCTGCAGGCCATTATTCACATCGCGGTTGCGGTGGCCGTCGCGCCGCCCACCGGCGTAACACTGCCGTTCGTCAGCTTTGGCGGCAGCTCTCTCGTCACGTCAATGGGTGCTGCCGGCATCCTGTTGAATATCAGCCGCTACCGCGGTCAGCCTCCGCCTCCCGCGTCCCGTCGCGGCGAAGACGGCGGACGTCGTCACCCCTCGGCGGGCGACCGGATTCGCGGGGGGCTGGCCAGCGCTTTTGGCTCAAATAAATCCGGGGCATCCTCCGGCCCCCCAGGGCAGACAGCCCATGCGCCTTCTAATTTCGGGTGGTGGAACCGGAGGACACGTATATCCGGCTCTCGCCGTCGTCGAACAACTACGAATCAACGCTCAGACCGCCGCGCCCGCTCAGGGTAACCCTGCCCTGCTGTGGCTGGGGAGCCGGACCGGCATCGAGCACCCTCTTGTGCAGGAGGCTGGCATCCCCTTCCACGACATTCAGAGCGGCGCGCTGCGAGGACGCAATCCGTTTATGGCCTCACGCAATCTGGCCAAAGTGCTGACGGGCATCAGCGAGTCTCTGCAGATTCTCGAAGATTTCCGCCCGCAGGCATGTTTTGCCACCGGCGGCTATGTCATGGCGCCGGTCGCCATAGCCTGTCGGATGCGCTCGGTGCCCGTCATGATCTATCTGCCGGACATGACTCCCGGCCTGGCCGTGCGCTGGCTCAGCCGTCTGGCCCAGCAGGTCGCGGTCAGTTTTCCCGAGGTGGCCGGCTTCTTCGGCCGGAAGGCGGTGGTCACCGGTTACCCTGTTCGCGCCGAGCTTCTCAACGCGCTCAAGGACAGGCAGACAGCCCGGCAGAAGCTGACCCGGAAACTGGGACTGGAGCTGGAGGATCGACTGCCTCTCCTGCTCGTCTTCGGCGGCAGCCAGGGCGCACGCACCATCAACCGGGCCGTCTGGCAGGCCGCGCCGGCCCTGCTGCCCGCCTGTCAGATTCTGCACGTCATCGGGACGCGCGACTGGCCCCTACTGGAACAGGAAGGGCCGGCTCTGTGGGATAGCCCCGTTGCCTACCGTTACCATCCCGTGCCCTATCTGCACGAGGAGATGGCCTGGGCGCTGGCCGGCGCAGACCTGGCGGTCGCCCGTGCCGGGGCAAGCGTGCTGGCCGAGTTTCCCCTGGCGCGCCTTCCGTCGATACTCGCGCCTCTGCCCGGCGCCGGCTCTCACCAGCGCCCCAATGCACAGAAACTGGCCGAATCCGGCGGCACGATCATCATCGAGGACGGAGAGTTGGCACAAAAGCTGGAACCGACTATCGCGGCGCTGCTGGCCGATGAGAGTCGACGGCACGCCATGGGCGCGGCGGTCGGCGCCCTGGCCCGGCCCCAGGCCGCAGACAATATCGCCCGCGAACTTCAACGGCTCGCGGCCCATGGCCGTTAGGCCTCCCCTCCTGCCGGGGTTGTGGACTGTGACTTTGGACAGTGATTGCAAAGCAGACAGGGCAGATCCAGAGGGCGCCCTCATACCAGGATGAAAGTATAGAAAATGAGTGAATCTACGCCAGGCACAGTCGCATTCGTATTCTACGTTCTCCTGTTCGCTTGGGTCGGCTTCCGGCGAGGCCTGTTCAGAGAACTGTTGGTGCTGGCCGTCTCGGTCGGGGGCTTCTTCCTGCTGCAACAAAACCAGGGCCTGGCCCTGGAAATCGTCAGGCAGGTGTTGGGAATCGTCTTCGGTATCGTCGCTGTGGGCGCAAAGTTCCTGGCCTCACTGCGCGCCGGAGACCCGGGGGGAAGTAGCGAACCGGTCTATACCCTCGGCCCCTCGGAGTGGCTCTCCGATGCAGACCAGCCGACCGTCTCCTTTCTCGTCTGGTCGGGGGTGCTGCTCTTTACCTATCTGCTGACCAACAAGGCGATCCCTGACACCTTGAGCACATCCGGTCTTCTCGCGGCCATGATCGGCGTCGGCAACGGACTGTTCTACATCCCTACTTTTGCGCCGCGGCTGATCGACTTCATCCCGGAGGTCGGGGTTGCTTCGGTCTCATCCCCCGGCACAGGGATAGAGGGGCTTCTGCAAAGCGTGACCGACATGATGCACTCCGGGTTTGGCGATCTCTGGGTGGCATTGGGGCCGCAACAGCCCATCCTGGCCGCGATTGCGTTGACGGTTCTGCTCGTGGCGGTGATCAGCACTCTGCGCCGCGGCGGCCAGACCTGATCGAGCGCAAACCGGGCCATGCTGCGGCAAACCGCCATCTGTGACATACGTCTGATTACTGAACTTTTATGGGTCTGATCGAAGTTTACTTTGGGTCTATCGCTGGCATCATTACAATGATTGGCCTTGCCCAGGGCTATGCGCGCGAACTGGGCAGGTCCATGATTATTATCGTCGCCATCTTTCTGCTGCTCTACGTCCAGGATCGTCTCAATCCGATCCTGGACAGTGTATGGCGAATGGTATTCTCTGCTGAAAATATTGGCGCCCAGCAACTGTTTCTGAGTAATTTCTACCTGGTCACCTTTGTCGTTATCATCTTTGCCGGCTATGCCGGGCGGGTCATCACCTTCAGCGGTCAGCAGTGGCCGATGCCCCAGGGCGCAGTTCTCAGTTGCCTGGTCGGCGCAGTCAACGGCTACCTGATCAGCGGCAGCCTCTGGTATTACCAGCACATCTACGGTTACCCCCTCGCTAACCTGGGATGGATTAATCCGGACCTGTCGCCGATCGCTACTGAGCTGGTGCGCTATCTGCCCCAGAATGTCATGCCGTCTCCGACGCCGTGGGTAATTCCCATCGCAATCCTACTGCTGATGCGGGTGCGCGGATGAGGGTGCAAATATGAGGATGCAAGGATGAGGGTTGAACGCGCCCCGGCAGGAGAGAGGCGCAGCCATGGAGGCAGCGATGCCGGTTGATAGCTGGCAGATGCGCTTACAAAAAGCACTGGACCCATCCCTGCCCAGGCAAGGCGGGGACGACATTTGCCCGCGCGTGCATCTGATCGGGATTGGCGGCGCAGGCCTCTCCCCCATCGCACATGTTCTCCTGGAACAGGGTATTCACGTCAGCGGCAGCGACCGCCAGGAGAGCGAACGCACGCGCCGGCTGGCTGCCGCCGGCGCCAAAATCTTCGGACGCCAGGGCGCGGCCGCAGAGCTCAGCGAGCTGCCAGACCGCGAACGCCCGGACGTGGTCCTGATCAGCAGCGCCGTTGACGAAACAAACCGCGAACGTCAGACCGCACAGGGGCTGGGGATACCGGTCGTCAGGCGCGAGTCCTTTCTGCGTCCGCTGCTGGCCGGCCGCGATGTCATCGCAGTCTCCGGCACGCACGGCAAGAGCACGACGACCTCCATGATCGTGCAGACCTTGCACGACAGCGGCTGCGACGCCGGCTATATCATCGGTGCCGACCTGCCCGGATTCGGCAACGCCCACGCAGGCACTGCCGCCGCCTTCGTGATCGAAGCCGATGAGTATGACCGCATGTTCCATGGGTTGACACCGATGGTGGCGGTGGTGACCAATGTGGAGTGGGACCACCCCGATTGCTATCCGACGCCGGCCAGCTTTGTAGATGCCTTTCGTCAGTTCGTTTCGCAGGTGCGCGCCGAAGGATGCGTCGTCTCCTGCGGGGACGACCCCGGCGCTGAGTCGCTGCGCACAGAACGCCCAGCCGGAGGCGGCCCGGCCTGGCTGACCTATGGACTGCAAGACCGCTGCGACGTGCGCACCGCCGGTGAGACGGTCGGAACGGGCGGGGGCTATGCCGCAGCAGTCCACAGTGTAGGGGAGTCGATCGGACGTCTGCAGCTGCAGGCGCCGGGCATCCACAACCTGCGCAACGCCCTGGCCGCGCTGACCGTCGCCCGCCGCTTCGGCGTGCCGGCTGCACCGGCCCTGGCCAGTCTGCCCAAATATACCGGCATCGGCCGCCGTTTTGAACTGAAGGGGACGCGGGCAGGTGTGACGGTCATCGACGACTACGCCCATCACCCCACCGAAATCCAGGCGACCCTGGCGGCGGCCCGTAACCGCTTCGGCGAGCGGCGTATCTGGGCCGTTTTTCAGCCGCATACGTTCAGCCGCACCAGGGCGATGCTGCACAAGATCGCCTGCAGCTTCGACAACGCCGATACGGTACTGGTCACCGATATCTACGCCGCCCGGGAGAGCGGCGACGGGGCCATGGCCGCCGCCGAGGTCGCGGCCGCCAGCCAGCACCCTTCGATTCGTCACAGCGGCGGCATCGAGGAGACGAGCTCGCTTCTCCACGACGAAGTCACCGCTGGCGACGTCGTCCTGACACTGGGCGCGGGCACCAGCCACCGCATCGGCGAAACGCTGCTGGAGAGACTGGGAACCGATGACTGAAGGGGGGAATGTGCTGCCGCTTGTCCTAATCGTATGCGGGGCGCCGGGCACCGGCAAAACGACACTGGCCCGCAAACTGGCTCCGGCCTTGCGTCTCCCTTTGATCGCACGCGACGATCTCAAGGAGTCGCTCTTCGAGACCCTGGGCTGGTCAACGGTGGAGTGGTCGCAGCGGCTGGGTCAGGCTACATATGAACTGGTCTACCTGCTGATCGAACGACTGCTGGAGGCCCGCTGTTCGCTGCTGGTGGAAACGCCCTTCGATCCGGACTGGGCCAACCCGCGCTTCCAGGCATTGCAGGCGCGCCACCCTTTCCTGCCGGCGCAGGTCATCCTTTCCGCCCGCGTCGACCTGCTGCGCCGGCGCTACGCCCAGCGGGTGGACAACGGCCAACGGCACCCGGGGCATGTGGACCACTTGCGGATAGGCCAGTTCGACACCGTAGAGCTGGCGCGGCGCAACCGTCCCCTGGACCTGGACGGGCCCGTATTTCACGTCGACACCACTGATTTTGCGTCGCTGGATTACGACAAGCTGGTAGGACAGCTCCGCACCTTACGAGGAATCTGACTGCGAAGTGACCGTACTCGATATCATGGCAACAGCAACGGCCCCGGCCCTGTCAAAGGTAGAAATCGGTGCTGCCGCCCTCGATCAGATCGAGGCCCTTGGCGTGCAGATCCGGCAGGACCACCCGCTGGCGAACCTGACGACGATCAAGATAGGCGGCCCTGCCGACTACTTCGCGACTGTTACAGACACGCATAAGCTGCTGAAACTGGTGCGCTGGGCCAGGGCCGGCGACCTGCCCTACCTGATTCTGGGCGGCGGCAGCAATGTGCTGATCAGCGACCGCGGCGTGCGCGGGTTGGTGATCCACAACCGCTGCAATGCCGTGCAGGTGCAGGATGCCCCCTGCTGCGATTATCCCAGGGACACCCGCCCCTTCCTCTACGCCGAGAGCGGCGCGCTCATGGCCGGCGCCGCCCGCACCGCCATCAACGCCGGGCTGACCGGGCTGGAGTGGGCGGTGAGTGTGCCCGGTTCCGTCGGCGGGGCCGTGGTCAACAACGCCGGCGCGCATGGCGGCGAGGTCAAGGACTCGCTCTGGGACGTTCTGCTGCTCGACGACAACGGCGATATCCAGATCTACCGCGTCGAGGATCTCGCCTACGCCTACCGCCAGAGCAGCCTGAAACGGGAGGGGGCTGCCGACGCCGGTTTTGGCCCCGTCCTCCTGAGCGCCAACTTCCGGCTGCAAACCGGCGACCGCGACACCATCCGCGCCGCCGCCCAGTCTTTCCTCGGTCATCGGCGCAGCACACAACCGGTGGAGCCCTCACTTGGCAGCACATTCGTCAACCCGCCGGGTGACTTTGCCGGGCGCTTGATCGAGGAGGCCGGGCTCAAGGGATTTCGTCTCGGCGGCGTCGAGGTCAGCCATACGCACGCCAACTTTCTCATCAACCCCGGCGGCGCCGGCGCGGCGACAGCAGCCGACGTCTTGGCGATGATCGAACACATTCAGACGGAAGTGGCCCGGCGCAGCGGTGTTGCGCTGCAGCCGGAACTTCAGAAAATTGGAGAATGGTGACCCCAATGACGTGTAATCCAGTACGAGTCGGTGTCCTTTTTGGCGGCAAGAGCGGGGAGCACGAAATCTCCTTGCTCAGCGCGCAGACGGTCATCCGCGCCCTCGACGAGGCCGGCTACGAAACCGTGCGGCTCGGCATTACCAAGACCGGGACATGGCTCACCGGCGCCGACCCGCTGGCGCAGCTGACCAGCGGCAAGGGGAGTGAGAACGGCCATGGCAAGCTGAAAGAGGCCGGCACCGCCCCTCTCGCGTCCCGCTCCACGCAGTTCCCGCTCATGCAGCACAGCGAGCGCCTGCCCCCGGTGGACCTGATCTTTCCCGTACTTCACGGCCCCTACGGTGAGGATGGGACCGTGCAGGGTCTGCTTGAGATGCTCGAGATGCCGTACGTGGGATGCGGCGTCCTCGCCAGCGCGGTCGCAATGGACAAGATTACCGCCAAGGCGCTCTTTGCCGCCGCCGGCATCCCCCAGGTCGCCTACCGCACACTGCTGCGCCGGAACTGGGCCGAAGGCCGGGAGTCGGACGCCGGCCCGCGCAAAAACCGCCGTGAGAAGATACTGGACGAGCTGGAGTCCGCCCTGCCCTATCCACTCTTCGTCAAGCCGGCCAATCTGGGCAGCAGCGTCGGCATCAGCAAAGTCAGAGACCGGGCGGAGCTGGCGCGTGCCATCGAGCTGGCCTGCCGCTACGACCGCAAAGTGCTGGTAGAGGAAGGGGTGCACGAGGCCCGCGAACTGGAGGTCAGCGTCCTCGGCAACGATGCGCCCCGCGCCAGCGTCGTCGGCGAGGTGGTTCCGGCCAATGAGTTCTACGACTACGAGGCCAAGTACCTGGACAAGGGCAGCCGCCTCCTGATCCCGGCCGACATTTCCCCCGCCTTGGCGGACGAAATCCGGCTGCTTTCCGTTCGCGCCTTCCAGGCCCTTGACGGAGCCGGCCTTGCGCGGGCAGACTTTCTGTTAGGCGCCGACGGCCAGCTCTATCTGAACGAGCTGAATACCATGCCCGGCTTTACCGCCAGCAGCATGTACCCGAAGCTATGGGAAGCCAGCGGCGTTCCCCTGACCGAACTCGTGGGCAGCCTGGTTGACATGGCGCTGGAACGGCACACGGACCGCCGGCAGAACCGCATCCATCGCTAGTCCGGTCCTGTCGACACCGGCGCGAGCCGTCCGCGGCAGGTACTGAAGATCGGGAACGACTTGTAGAGTAGTACAATCAGATCAGTCCAATGCAAACTGCCTTCAAC
Source organism: Caldilineaceae bacterium SB0675_bin_29 (assembly GCA_009843665.1). Lineage (GTDB taxonomy): Bacteria > Chloroflexota > Anaerolineae > Caldilineales > Caldilineaceae > Bin5. The sequence continues at coordinate 14,145 of VYDA01000094.1, forward strand.
TCAGGGCGCAAACAGAAACGAGGATCACACGCCGCGCGTAAGGCCGTGTCGTCCAAACGGGTGCGGCGGCGGCGGCACGCGCAAACCCGCCGCCGCTTCACCGCGGCACTGCGTTCGACGCACGCCTTTGTCCTGCGAAACAGCCGGTCGAGGCTGGGCTTCAAAGGGAGCGCAAAACGGAAGGCGACCACGACGCTTCCCGTCCCTGCAGGCGCGCAGGCCACCCTTTTCCCCGGCTTTTCCGGGCTGACCCCGAGTAAAACGATCAGCCTGATGCTGCTGGCTGCGGTCACGGCCGCTCTGTACTGGCTGTACACCAGCGAGAGCTTCTACATCTACAGCGAAAACGTCCGCTTTGAAGGAGCCAGCTATCTTTCACAGGAGGAGCTCTTTGCCGCCGCCGATATCGACAGCTGGAGTATCTTCTGGCTGGATCCGGACAAGATAGAAGAACAGGTGATGACGCATCCGTATGTCACCGCTGCAGACGCGAAAATTCGCTGGCCCGGGCAGATCGAAATCAGCGTTCAAGTGGTGCGCCCCGTGGCTCTCTGGGCGACAGAGCAGCAAGAGTACTGGCTGCTGGAGGATGGTCTGGCCCTGGAGCCACGCGAACTGGACTTTCAGCCGACGTTGCGCATCATCGATCCCTCGGCCGAGGCGCGGGTCGCAAACGTGGAGGGCACTCTTCAGATAGATAACAG
>VYDA01000685.1:0-1148 GCA_009843665.1 Caldilineaceae bacterium SB0675_bin_29
AGGCTGTCCTGCCAATCAAAACGGGGGTGGTGGGGAGAAATGTGATCCGAGGGGGCCTTCACTGAGACTATTCCGGCACCCGCCTAATTCGTCTCTAAGTAGAGGCTGGTGGCCGCGAGGACCACCGGCCGCTACAACCTTTCACTATCTCTACGCGTTCTGGTCCAGGCAGGGCTGAATCGTGGCATCCGTCTCGGCGAAGGCGTCTGCCGCGTTCGCCTCTCCGCGGATCACCGCCTCAAGTGCCTGCCGGTAGCTGTCGCTCACCATGCCGGCGTAGAAGCTGCCGCAATCGCCCGGATGCTCGATCACCGGCAGGATCGCGTCGTCGGCCCCGTTGATAAAGGCCATAAGATTTTCAGGAGGCGTTGGCAGTCCCTCCATCCAACTGGGATCGCTGGCCACAGATCGCAGCAGCGGCACACCCAATTCGGCCCGTGCCGCCTCAAGCTGCACCGTCGGCCGGATCAACTGCTTGATGTATTCATACGCCGTATCGAGGTTCTTTCCGCCTGAGTAGGCCGACATGCCCCAGGTGCCCATACCTGTTCGATGATGACCGTCTGGCATCAGCGGCATCACCTGAACGTCCCACTCAAACTTGTCGGCAGCGGCTTCCCGCACCGGGCCGCGCAGACTCTGGATGTGGCAGTAGGTTGCCGCCCGGCCCAGGAAGAAAGCGTTTCCGCCCACATCAAGACCCAGGGGCTGGGCTACGTTGTACTCGTTCCACAGCGCGGCGTAGGCAGTCAGTGCCTCAACCGTATTCGGGTCCGACCAGGTGGACTGATTGTTCTCAATGTCAAGAATCTTGCCGCCGTATCCCACAACCCAGGGATAGACCGTGGCCCACCAACTCCATGTGGCGTTCGAGAGACCCCAGTAACGCGGCGTACCGTCCGCCTCCGTCTCAAGATCAGTGATCTTCTGGCAGTTGACGATGAAATCGTCCCATGTCCACTCGTCGCTTGGTACCTCGGCACCGGCCTCCTCAAAAAGGGACTTGTTGTAATAAAGCGTCACCACGTCCAACGCAGAAGGCAGCATCTGGATCTTGCCGTCGAATACGCCGAGCCCGAGCATGTTGGGGAAGACGTCGTCAATGTCGACGTCGGGGTCGCCTTCAGTGTAGGGCGGCAAGTCCTGCG
>VYDA01000685.1:1158-7557 GCA_009843665.1 Caldilineaceae bacterium SB0675_bin_29
GCGTAACGTTGTTGTTGGCAAAAGGAACCACGAACAGGTCGGCGCTGAAAAAAACGTCGGACAGTGTGCCCGCGGCTGCCGCCGTGTAATACTTCTCCGCCAGGTCGCCGGAAACCATGTTGAACGTGACCGTAACGTCCGGGTGCTTCTCGCTAAACGACGCCTTGATCAGTTCATTGACCGGCTCGACAGGCGCACCGGCCAAAATGGAAATCTCCAACTCGATCGGCTCATCGGCCATGGCGTCTCCGCCCGCCTGCGGTCCCGCCACCGGCGCGCACGCAGCCAGTGTCGCTGTGCCACCCACAGCCGCCGCTGCCTTCAGGAACCCGCGACGCGTAACTGATTGCTGATTCTTCAAACTCTCGATGGACATCGAATTCTCCTGTAATGTGTGTAAACGTTTATGATTTTGGGATTCTTCAGAAATGATGGTATGCCATTATTGCAAAAACGCGTCTAACCACCAAATCTGGACAGTAGTCTGGTAGACTTAACCCCCGCAGTTGCGATTCGACTTCCTCTGGTCAGAAGCCGGCGGAGGCATCCATCGGAACTGCCCCAGTCCCGGATGCTCTGGACAGCATTCCGCATGCTGCAAACCCGTACTACGCCCCTGCCAGTCTTGCAAAGTCTGGGTTCCGATCTCTGGACAGCACCTTTTTGATTTCGCATAGTGAATCGAGTCATGGACTCCTAGTGCACTACCCTTTCACCCCGGCCAGCTGGCCAAACCGCTGGAACAAGCAATTGGCAGACCGCTCCAGACGCGGCGCCCATCAACCAAACCGAAAGGACCTGCAATGAGCACTCTGAAAGTTGGCCTCGTCGGCGTCGGCGGCATCTCCCGCACACACATGCCCGGCTGGGCCGCCTCCGAGGAGGCCGAAGTCGTGGCCGGCAGCGATATCAGCGCTGAAGCCCTCGAAGCGTGGGGCGCGCTCCACAATATCAAGAAGCTGACCACCAACGCCGGCGAGCTCTTCTCCGACCCGGACATCGACATCATCGATCTCTGCGTGCCCAACATGTACCACGCCCCCCTCGCCATCGCCGCCCTCGAAGCCGGTAAGCACGTCATCTGCGAAAAGCCTCTCGCGCCCACGCCGCAGGAGATCAGACAGATGATTGCCGCCCGCGACAAATCCGGCGCGATGCTCATGACCGCCCAGCACTTCCGTTTCGCCGGCGTATCCCAGGCCATGAAAGCCGAGATCGATACCGGCACACTCGGCGACGTCTACCACGCCCGCGGCTGGATGCTGCGCCGCAACGGCATGATCCCGACCGCCACCTTTATCGAGAAAAAACACAGCGGCGGCGGCCCCTGCATCGATATCGGCGTCCACATCCTCGACCTTACCCTATGGCTGATGGGCAATCCCCGCCCCGTGACCGTCTCCGGCGTCGCCGACGCCCGCCTCGCCCATCTTCCCGGCGCTTTCGCCACCTGGCGCGAAGGACTCATACCCAGCACCTTCGACGTCGAAGACTACGCCGTCGCCTTCGTGCGCTTCGAAAACGGAGCCACCCTCGTGCTGGAAGTCAGCTGGCTCCTCCATCACGACATCCGCGGCGAAGACATGCAGTCCTGGATCTACGGCGACCAGGGCGGCTGCCACTGGCCCTCCGCCCAATTCCTCGACACCAACTACACCACCCGCCAGTTCAACAACCGCACACTCCAGCTTACCCAGGACAAGATGGAACCCCACGCCCTCGAGTGTGTCGAATTTGCCAAGGCCGTCGCCGCCGGCGCACCCTCACCCGTGCCCGCCGAACAGTCCCTGCAGGTTCTCGCCATCCTCGACGGAATCTACCGCAGCCAGGCCGAAGGCCGCGAAGTGTCGATCGAACTGTAAGTGCAACCAATGCTGGCAATCTTTAAGAGCCCGGGAATACAGCAACCGGCGGACGCAACGAACGCGGGCAGCTCCCGATGGACACCGCCAGTCGACCCGGTTCGACCGGCCACCGCTCTTCAATGGAGAGATTCATGATTATCGAACCAATCGCCGATTACGCATGTGAAACAGGGGAAGGCCCGCTCTGGCATCCCGACGAAGGCCGCCTCTACTGGGTCGACATTCCCCCCGGCAAGCTCTACCGCTATGACCCGGCCACCGGTGCGCACGGCCTTGTCCTCGACGCCGGCGAAGCCATCGGCGGCTTTACCATCCAGGAAGATGGCGCCCTGCTCCTATTCATGGCCCGCGGCCGCGTCGCCCTATGGCGCGAAGGCCAGCCGCTCCAGAACCTCATCGACGAGATTCCGGCCGAACGTGAAGGACGCTTCAACGACGTCATCGCCGACCCCGCCGGACGCGTCTTCTGCGGTACGATGCCCCGCGGCGGCAGCAGCGGCGTCCTCTACCGCATGGAAACCGATGGCAGTCTGACAATCGTCATCGAAGATGCCGGCACCTCCAACGGCATGGGCTTCACCCAGGACCTCAAGACCTTCTACCACACCAACACTCGCCGCGGCATCACCCGCTACGACTACGACGTCGACACCGGCCACATCACCAACCCGGAGTTCGCCGTGCGCGAAGGCGCCGCCGCCAACGGCCGCCCCGACGGCATGGCCATGGACGCGTCCAACTGCTTCTGGTCCGCCCGCTGGGACGGCCACGCCCTCGTCCACCACATGCCCAACGGCCGTGAAATCCAGCGCCTCAACTTCCCCGTCCCCAAGGTCTCCAGCGCCACCTTCGGCGGCCATGACTATACCGATATCTACGTCACCACCGCCGGCGGCCACATCAAAGAGACCGACGGCCCCCAGGCCGGCACGTTGTACCGCGTCCGCCTGGGCGTGCAGGGAAAGCCCCCATTCCGCTCCAAAATAGACATTTAGGCGCTCGACTTCACTGCCATCCAGCGCCATCCTGCGTTCCGGACGTCAGTTCAGAAAACTTGACGACGGGTCCGGCACACCGCCAGCTACCACCCCGAAAGGACCGGCAATGACAGCAAGATCGGATTCGACTGCACAACAATCTCCGCGCCCTTCAGGGAGCTCAGACTCTGCCTCCTACCGCGTCGGCATCATCGGCTGTGGACGCCCGATGAGAACGGAAGGCGCCACCGGCTTCGGCATGGCCCACCGCCATGCCATGGGATACGCTGCCTCGCCCCACACGCAGCTGGTCGCCCTCGCCGATATCAGCCGCGAAAACGCCGAGGCGTTCCGGGAAGAACACGGCGGCGACGCCATCTATGAGGACTATCGCCGGATGTTGGCCGAGGCAGAACTCGATATCGTCTCCGTCTGCGTCTGGCCCCATTTGCACGCAGAGATGGTCCTTGCCGCGGCCGCGGCCCGTGTCCAGGCCGTCCACTGCGAAAAGCCCATCGCCCCCACATTCGGCGAGGCCCGCCGCATGGTCGAGTCCTGCGCGCGCAACGGCGTCCAGCTGACCTTCAATCACCAGCGCCGTTTCGCCCCCCCTTTCAGTGTCGCCCGACGGCTGCTGCGCGCAGGCGCAATCGGCGACCTTCAGCGCATCGAAGGCCGCTGCCCCGACTTGAACGACTGGGGCACCCACTGGTTCGACATGATGCACTTTTTCAACGACGAAACCCCGGCCGAATGGGTCATGGGCCAGATCGATACCAGCGAAGTCCGCACGATCTTCGGCATGGACCACGAATCACGCGGCATCAGCCACGTCCGCTTTCAAAACGGTGTCGAAGGTCTCCTCATGACCAGCGCCGCAATCGAGATGGGGGCGGCCTTCCGGCTCCTGGGCAGTGACGGCATCATAGAGTTCGGCCCCGGCCGCGATGGCGGGTTGCGTATCTTGAACGCGCAGTCCCCCGGTTGGAATGACGTAAATCCGGAAGGCTCGATGCACGACCTGGATGCCGTGCAGAAAGGGATTATCGACCTGGTCGAAGCCCTCAAGGAAGGAAGAGAGCCGGAACTCTCCGCAAACCGTGCTTTTCGGGCAGCAGAGCTGACCTTCGCCACCTACGAATCCAGCCGCAAACGCGGCCGCGTTGACCTGCCCCTGGAGATCGACGACTCGCCGCTCCTGGAAATGCTCGCCGGCGCCGCGTCCTGAATTCCCCGGACAAATCGCACTGAGGCCAGAATTTGACAGATAGGCCAATGATAGTTATCGTATGGCGCCCGGTCGCGTTGCCCTACCCCCTGGGCACCCGTACGCTCGCAAGAGCATCCCTTCTCTCAATGCACAACTGTAGTCCTTAGCACGTGTATTTGAAGTACCATTTTTTCACAACTCGAGTTTTCCTTAAGGAGGAAAAGCAATGACAAAAGCAAATGCACGCCTCTCACGGCGCGACTTTGTCCGCTGGAGTGGCATGGCTGCCGGCGCAGCCACCTTGGCCGCCTGCGCTGCCCCCGTCGCCCCCGCCGGTGGCGACGCCGCTTCCGGCCCTTCCGAGGATATGGAAGTGATCGTCGAAGCCTGGGCGCACTGGGAACAGGGACTTGGCTGGATCCAGAACTCCATGGATAACTACGGCTTCTCAGAAGAGAATCCCCATATCACGTGGAACCCGGTCGTAGCCCCCTTCGCCGAAATTCACGACAAAATGCTGGCCGCCTGCGCCTCCGGCGTCGGCGTCCCCGACGTAATGCGCGTCGAGCAGGGCCGCATGTCCGCCTTCTTCAAGGGCGAGGAAATCTGCTTCATCGATCTCACCGAACGCATCGGCGATCGCATGGACGACCTCGTGCTCGGCTCCGCCGTCGACTATTGGTCCTGGAAGGGCAAGGTCTATGGCATCGGCAACGAAGTCAACGCCTGCTCCCTCGCCTACCGCAAGGGCGTCTTCGACGAAATCGGCATCGAGACTCCGTTCGAAACCTGGGACGACCTCATGGAGGCCGGCGTTGTCCTTAAGGAAGCCAAGGACATGGCCGTAATCTCCTGGCACGACCTGCATGACGGCGACTTTCAGATCATGCTCTTCGCTGCCGGCGGCGAAGTGTTCGACGAAAACGGTGATTTCGGCGGCATCAATGACCTCGGCAAGCAGATCCTTGAGTTCCAGCGCATGACCATCCACGACCTCGGCATCGCCATCGCCGCCCCCGTCACCGGCGATTCCACCTGGTCGCCCCCCATCTACTGGGAAGCCTTCCGCCAGGACCAGATCGCCTGTACCCTTGGCGCCCCCTGGCACAACGGCAAACTGGGCCGCGAGGACAAGATCGGCCCCGGCCAGGAGAACGAATGGCGCCTGCAGCGGATTCCCGCCGGCTTCGGTGCCAACGGGCCCACTGCCACCCATGGCGGTACCAGCGTCAGCATTCCCAAGCAGGCCCAGCATCCCGAAGAAGCATGGCAGATCATCGAGCACTCACACCTGACCGAAGCTGTGCTCCAGGACTCCATCGAACGCGGCATCTGGCCTTCCTATATCCCGGTTCTCGACGACCCCGTCCTCAACGAGCCCTACGACTACTACGAAGGCCAGGTTATCGGCGAGCTCTACAAAGACCTCGCCCTGCAGATGCCTCGCATCTTCCAGTCGCCGTGGGCGCCCGAATTCCACACCGCCATCAACAACTTCGTGATTACCCCCGTCCTGCAGGACTCGGCCGACATCGACGCAGCCTTCGCCGAACTGGAACCGGAGCTGGAGCGCATTAAGTCTCTCTAGCAGCGCAAGACAGCGAAACTTCCAGTACCTCTCGGAACTGGAAGGCATTGAAAGTAGGGAACCTAGCAGTACGTTCGCACTGAAAAGGGAGGGGCCGGCGCCTCTCCCTTTCATGTCAGATTCCGGAACGCAGTACAGCATTCGGCAACTTCCTTGATGGGCAGCCACACCGCTCATTTCTGGAAATGAGACGTAACCTACGGAGTTCTGCATGGCATCGTCAAGCGACTTTTCGCCAACCGGACGCCGATACGCGCCCGGAACCCCCACAGGGTTCAGGCTCTGGTGGCACCGTCACCGCCTGACCATCATCCCCTATTTCTACATCGCGCCCTTTTTCATTCTTTTTGCCATCTTCCTCGCTTGGCCGGTCGTTCGCAGCTTCTATCTGAGTTTCCACAAGCAACAGGGGATCAGCACGCCTTCTTTCATCGGTATTGAAAACTATCTCAATCTCTTTATCGACCCTCGTTTCAAACAGTCTCTGTTAAACACCACAGTCTACGCGCTGGGTAGCCTCCTCCTGCAGATCCCGCTGGCCTTCATCCTTGCCGTCGTCGTCAACTCGAAATTGGTGCCCTGGGCCAATGCGAAGAGCTTTTACCGCCTGTCCTACTTCGTGCCTCTGCTGACCTCAGCCGTCATCGCCAGCCTCATGTTCAGCATCCTCTACGACTACAACTCCGGCCTGATCAACAGCTATCTGATGCGGTTTTTTGGTGAAGAGGCAAAGGTGGGCTGGGTTCGCAATGCCAGCGT
>VYDA01000685.1:7567-14589 GCA_009843665.1 Caldilineaceae bacterium SB0675_bin_29
GGTCCTCGTTGGCATCACCATCCCCCTCATGCGTCCGGTCATCCTCTTTGTGACCGTTACCGCAATCAACGGCTCCTACCAGATCTTCGCCGAACCCTATCTGCTTACCGGCGGCGGCCCCCGCGACCAGTCCCTGAGTATCGTCCAATATCTGTACAATACCGGCTTCTCCTACTTCAACCTGGGCTACGCATCCGCTATCGGATATACCTTGGTTACGATTATCGTAATCCTGGCAATTCTTAACCTGCGCTTCTTCGGCGCCTTTAGGGAAGACCAGTAGGGCCATCTTTGCGAGTCATGGTCTCCCGGATGTCTCTTCAGAAGGCTCTCTTTATATCTGATCAGGCGAAAGCGGATCAGCACAGAGGTTATCAATGACGACAAGTGCGCAAACCACTACCGTAGCCGGACCGAGATTCTCCGCGATTCGCTTTCGCAATGGGCTTCTCGTCAGTTTGGCAAACATCCTGCTGCTGATTGGCGTGGTCCTGGCTGCCGTCCCCTTCATTTACATGATTTCCGCGTCTTTCAAACCGCAAAACGAAATCTTTACCTTCCCTGTTCAGATCATTCCTAAGAACCCCTACCTTGACAACTACACAACCCTGATCGGCGAGACTCTCTACCTGCGCTGGTTCTTGAATACCGCCATAGTCGCCGTCGGCCGCACTGCCCTATCACTCTTCCTGTGCATGTTGGCCGGGTTCGCCTTCGCCAAATATGATTTTCCTTTCAGGCGCGTCCTCTTCGTCCTGGTCCTGGCCAGCTTTACCCTTCCCTTTGAAGTAGTCCTGATCCCCCTCTATACAATGATGGTCAGAATGGGTTGGCTCAACACCTATTGGGTCCTCATCATACCCTTCGCCGCCAGCGCCTTCGGCATCTTCCTCGCCCGCCAGTACGCTCTGGCCCTGCCCACCGAACTGATGGAAGCCGCCCGCATCGACGGCTCCAGCGAGCTGGGGATCTTCTTCCGCATCGCTCTGCCCAACCTGCGCCCCGCACTCGCAGTCATGGGCATCATCTTCTTCCAGGCCTCCTGGAACGACTTCCTCTGGCCCCTCATCGTCCTCAACGATTCAACCATGTACGTCATCAACCTCGCCCTGCCCACGCTGCGCGGCCCCTACAACGACCAGTACGGCCTCGTCCTCGGCGGCGCCGTCATCGCCGTCATTCCCATCATCATTATCTTCTTCGCCATGCAGCGCTACTTCATCGAAGGCATTATGGCCGGCGCGCTCAAAGGTTGATCCTGAACAGTTATCTGCCCTTCCGGAGTCCATCTATGCCCGAACTCAACATCCCCGCCATCCAGGCCGCCGTCCACAAGCACAGCGACGACATCATCACCTTCCTCCGTGAGATCTGCGCCATCCCCTCCATCGATTCCCAGATCGGTCCCGTCGGCGAACGCGTCCAGTCCGAAATGCGCAAACTCGGCTTCGATGAAATCCGGTTCGACGCCATGGGCAACACCGTCGGCAAAATCGGCAACGGCGAACGCATCCTCGTCTACGACAGCCACATCGACACCGTCGGTATCGGCGCCGCAGACGAGTGGGAGTGGGACCCGTTCGAGGGCAAAGTCGAGGACGGCATCTTCTACGCCCGCGGCGCCTGCGACGAAAAGGGCAGCACGCCCGGCATGATCTACGGCCTCGCCATCGCCCGCAGCCTCGGCCTGCTCGACGGTTGGACCGCCTACTACTTCGGCAACATGGAAGAGTGGTGCGACGGCATCGCACCCCACGCCTTCGTCGAACACGAGGGCATCCGCCCCGACTTCGTCGTCATCGGCGAACCCACCAAAATGCAGATCTATCGCGGCCACAAGGGCCGCGTCGAGTTGAAGGCCGTCGCCAAGGGCCGCAGCGCCCACGCCGCCAGCAATCACCTCGGCGACAACGCCATCTACAAGGCCCTCCCCCTCGTCGAAGGCATCAGCCGCCTCGAGCCCCACCTCGGCGACCACCCTTTCCTCGGGCCCGGCAAAATAACCGCCACCGACATCGAAGTCGAAACGCCCAGCCTCAACGCCGTCCCCAACCAGTGCACCGTCTACATCGACCGCCGTGTCACCTTCGGCGAGGACCTGGACGCCGTCATCGAGCAGGTGCGCGGCCTCATCCCGCAGGCAAACCAGGACGCTGGCGATGTGACCCTGGAGATGCTCTACTACGACGAGCCTAGCTACACCGGCTTCGTCTTTCCCGTCGAAAAATACTTTCCCGCCTGGGCGCTCGAAGAGGACGAACCCCTCGTCCAGGCAGGTCAGGAGGCCCGCAAGCTCATCGGCCTGCCCGACGCGCCCACCGGCAAATGGGACTTCAGCACCAACGGCATCTACTGGCGCGGCAAAGCCGGCATCCCCAGCATCGGCTTCGCACCCGGCGACGAAGTCACCGCCCACACCGTCCTCGACAGCGTGCCCTTGGACGACGTCGTCAAATCCACCGAGTTCTACGCCCTTCTGCCGGCAATCATCAAGTGAAGCTCACTCTCCGCATTCCGCAGTCTCCACGACGGAGGGCAGCAGTCCGCAACAAAAAATCCGAATTGGACGAAATCTGAACAATTGGCGACAATAAGGTGTCTAAGAGGTGCCCTCCTCGTAGGACGGGCGCCTGTTTGGTATTCTGATGATTGGCGATGCGCGGGCGCATCTCCTGATATGCCGCCAATGACGACCAGCCATGACGATTGCTGAAAACCTGCACCAGGTACGCGCACGCATGGCCGAGGCCGCGCGGCGCGCCCAGCGGTCTCCCGACGAAATCACGCTCGTCGCCGTGAGCAAAACAAAACCGCTGGCGCTGATCGCAGAAACCGCCGCCGCCGGTCAGATCGACTTCGGCGAAAATCGTGTGGAAGAACTTTGGCAAAAGGCCGAAGCCGCCGCCGCAGCCGGACTTGACCCAATCCGCTGGCACGCCATCGGCACGATCCAGAGCCGTAAGGCCAAACTGGCCCTGGGGCCCCCTGCCCTTGAGTCCCAACCCGGCAAAGGCGCAGTCTGCCTCATACATGCAGTCGACAGGCCCAAAATCGCCCAGCGCCTCAGCCGGCTGGCCGCCGAAAACAACCGCACGCTCGACGTCCTCCTCGAAGTCAACGTCAGCGGCGAAGCGACCAAACAAGGCTTCTCCCCCGCAAGTCTGGTCGACGCACTGCCCGCGCTGCTGGACCTGCCCGCACTGCGTTACTGCGGGCTCATGACAATGGCGCCCTACGTCGAGGACGCCGAACTGGTGCGACCCTATTTCCGCAGATTACGGTCGCTTCTGCAGGAGCTGCGGCTCACATTCCCCCCCGCACAGTTTCACCAGGCCACCTGGCAGCATCTGTCTATGGGCATGACCGGCGACTTCGAAGTCGCCATCGAAGAGGGCGCCACAATCGTGCGCGTCGGCACCGCTATCTTCGGCCACAGGGAGTACGAATGAGTCAGCTACACGGCAAAACGACCTTTATCGGCGGCGGCGCAATGGGTGAGGCCATAATCGGCTCACTCATCAGCAACCAGCTCCTCAGCCCAACACAGATCTGCGTTTCCGAGCCCGTGCCCGCCCGCCGTGAACTATTGAACGACACATACGGCGTGACCATCGAAACCGACAACGCCCGCGCCGTGAACGGCGCCTCCGTCGTCGTTCTGGCCGTCAAACCCCAGGTCCTCGACCTGGTCATGGCAGACCTGGGTGGAAACCTCTCCCACGACGCGCTCGTAGTTAGTATCATGGCAGGTGTGCGTATCGAAACGCTCCAATCAGGCCTCGGCCACGACAAAATCGTCCGCTCCATGCCCAACACACCCGCCCAGGTCGGCAAAGGCATGACCGTATGGACCGACACTGCCGCCGTATCCGACGCCGACCGCGCCGCCGCCCAGGCCATCCTTGAGGCCATGGGCGAGGCCATCTACGTCGCAGATGAACATTACCTCGATATGGCCACCGGCTTGAGCGGCTCCGGGCCCGGCTTCGTCTATCTCCTGCTCGAGGCTCTCGTCGATGCAGGCGTACATATCGGCTTCAGCCGCGACCAGTCCCAACAAATGGTGTTGCAGACAGTAGCGGGCAGCGTCGAACTGATGCGCCAGAGCGGCCTCCATCCGGCCGACCTGCGCAACCGTGTCACCAGTCCCGCGGGCACAACCGCCGCCGGCACCCTCGTGCTGGAGCGCGCTGGCGTCCGTTCCGCCCTCATCGATGCAGTCGATACCGCCTACCGCCGCAGCAAGGAGTTGGGCGGAGACGATAGTGATACATAATTGACAGTACAGGTGCCGCCTTCTCGAAACAGATGATACCTGCGTATCGTCCTATTAGCGTAAGGAGTTGTCGTGATCTTCCTGCTCTTGGCCCGAGTACTCCAAATCTATACTTTCGTCCTCTTGATTCGGATTTTGATCACCTGGATCCCGAACCTGGACCCCTATCACCCCATTGTGCAGCTCCTTTTTCAGGTAACCGAACCGGTGCTCGAACCCGCCCGCAAGCTCATCCCGCCAATCGGCATGATCGATATCTCCCCGATCGTCGTCTTCATCGTTCTCGGTATCTTGCAGGATCTGCTGATGCAGCTCGCCTACTAGCACGCTGCGAAGACCTGTATAAGTCTTGCTTACGAGGAACGGGCAGAGCGTGACACCCTCAATTCCTGCAATTATCTACTCCACAAGGAACGACTGTGCCTGAAAGTCTAGAAGAAAGAATCGCAGGCGGCCGGCAACCGCGCATGGCGGCCTCCGCCAGGCTGTTCGTTTTGCTTCTCATCGTTGCGCTGTCACTCAGCGCCTGTAACATCCGCAATCCCTTCGCTCCCAGAGCGGAGCCGACCGCGGCCGAAACTGCCGGGCAGTTGGAAGAAGGCAGTCCTCTGTTCCTCCTCGTTGAGCGCGCCAAAGAAGACCTGATGCAGACAGCCGGCGCCGATTCAGATGAGATCATCCTCGTCAGCACCGAGGAAGTGGAATGGGGCGACACCAGCCTCGGCTGCCCCCATCCGGACGAGATGTACGCGCAGATGATCACCCCAGGCTACTTCATCGTCTTGGAGTCCGGCGGCAACACCTATGACTATCACACCAGCGACGACCCCGAAGGGCCGCTCGTGCAATGCACTGAAGACGGCACACCCGCAGGCGCAGCTCTCGCCCTCCCGGAGGAGCCCGAAGAAGAGGTAGAAGAGACTGAGATGGATGCCGAGGACGCCCTGCCCCGTCTGATCGAACGCGCAACCGAAGACCTCATTCAGGCCACCGGCGCCGCCTCCGACGCGATCACCGTCGTCAGCACCGAAGAGGTGGAGTGGAGCGACACCAGCCTCGGCTGCCAGGAGCCGAACAAGATGTACGCCCAGATGATCACCCCGGGCTACAAGATCGTCCTCGAATCCGGCGGCAATACCTATGACTACCACACCGCCGCCGACCCCGAAGGACCGCTGGTGCACTGCACCGAAGACGGGACGCCCGCCAGCGCGGATCCCGCCCTTCCAACGCAACCTGTAGGAGAGATGCTTATGGACGAAGACGCGCTGACCATCCTGATCGATCGCGCCAAAGAAGACCTCGTGCAGGCCACCGGCGCCGCCGCCGACGCCATCTCCGTCGTCAGCACCGAAGAGGTCGAGTGGAGCGACACCAGCCTCGGCTGCCCCGACCCGGACACGATGTACGCCCAGGTCATCACGCCCGGCTTCCTCATCGTCCTCGAATCCGACGGCAACACATTTAACTATCACACCGCGACCGACCCTGCTGGCCCAATTGTACAATGCACCGAAGACGGCACCCCCGCCGCGGTGGCGATGGTTGCAATCGCGCCCCAAATGGTCGTCGAAGACCCCCTCTCCCGTCTCGTCGAACGCGCCACCGAAGACCTAATGCAGGCCGCCGGCGCCGCCTCCGATGAGATCACTGTTCTCAGCACTGAAGAGGTGGAGTGGAGCGACACCAGCCTCGGCTGCCCCGAGCCGGACGGCATGTACGCCCAGATGATCACGCCTGGCTACCTGATCGTCCTCGAAACCGGCGGCGAATCCTACAAGTACCACACCGGCACCGACCCCGAAGGCCCGCTCGTGCACTGCACCCTTGAGGCCGAAAGCGATGAATAGCTGACACCTTCAGGCCAATGAAATCGATCAGAAACCAGGATCAGTTCGACGAGCTGGTCCTCAGCGCCATAGAAGACCTGCCCGATATCTTCCTCGACTGCCTCGAAAACGTCGCCATCTTCGTCGAGGAATGGCCCGATCGCGCCACCCTCCAATCCGTTGGCCTGAATCACCGCACCGAGCTCTTGGGGCTGTATCAGGGCATCCCCCAGACCGATCGAACGCACGGCTACAACCTCGTCATGCCCGACAAGATCAGCATCTACCGCCGCCCCATCCTCATGCGCTGCCGCACCGAATCGGAAGTCCGCGACCTCGTCCAAAGAGTCGTCCGCCACGAAATCGCCCACCACTTCGGCATCGACGACGACCGCCTCGTCGAAATCGGCGCCTACTGAAACCGGCGCGCAGAGAAAACCCCACCAGCCGGTAGGCAGAAGCGTTGCCTCCCCAGCCAGTGGCCAGTGCGTCCCACCTTCATCAGCCTGCCGTTACATTCCGGTCATTCCTGTTCACCGTTTCACTTGGTAGTCTCTCGTGCAACCCCGTCAACAAAACGTCGCCAGTGTGCAGACGCGTCCTCACTGTTCCTGTCACCGCAACCCCTCCCAAAGAGAGTTGACCCATTCCCGGGTCGAGACTTCCCCCCTCTGTTGCATGCATCCCAGGACGGCGTGAACTTTCGTATTCCTCGGGCAGCAGATATACGTCGGTTAACGATCAACATGGATGCACTGGCAGCGCAGTCTCTCACCACTGCCCACTGACCACTGATCACTGCAGTTGTGCGGTCGGGCCTTAGGCCCACCCATGTGGGGGGGGGCGGGAATGCTATAAATGAGTGGGCACAATAAAGGGCGCGATATTTGGAATTTATATATTTATTTATCAAACGG
>VYDA01000269.1:0-740 GCA_009843665.1 Caldilineaceae bacterium SB0675_bin_29
TGCGTAACGTCCGCTGCCGCCGAACTGGTGATCGCTCCGACACTTCCTGCCTGGATTTGCAATTCATTGGTAGATCGTAGGCAAATCGCCCAATAGCCGAGTCAAAGGTTCCGGTCCTCATTTCGCATATTTCATCAAGGGTTACAGGCCCGGGCCTTTGACGAAAACCGGGAATCAGGAACCGGAATATGTCCGCAGGCACATCCTCTCCAACCACATCTCCAGTGTAAACGCTCGTAATGCTTTCAGAAACGCACTGTCGATTCCGGGGCATTTCATCCGCTGCCAACTATACGGAAACCGGAGCAGGAAACTGGCCCCGGCCTGGGCCGGTGGTCTTGTATCGCCAATCCGCGCTGTGATACAATTTCGACAGATAGAATAAGAGCCGATGCGCGCGCATTTCGCTCACCGCAAGTCTAGGCCGCCGAACACCCCAATCCCGCGGTGTTCGGCGGGTTTGACCTGTGGAGGACTGTATCCCTGCCAGTAAAGCAGGGGAACGCGGAGCCGATGCGCGTGCTTGCTTCTCTATTGGAACTGGTTGAGCCAGTAATGCGTTGATAGGTTGCTAGCCTCAATGCAATAGCTACAGGTGTCAGGAGCGCCATCTGCCCGGAAACGATAACCAGCGGCCCCCGCTCGTCCGCCGTTTCTCTCAAAACTGGGACCGGCGGCTTTGGGCCCTGTCCGCTTGTCTGTTAAGTGTGTTTCTCTTCCTGTTGCTAACGGGCCATGCC
>VYDA01000269.1:750-14320 GCA_009843665.1 Caldilineaceae bacterium SB0675_bin_29
GACCGCCCCCATCGACGTCATCGTCATTCTCGACGACTCCGGCAGCATGGCCACCTGCTGGCCCTGGCCGCAAGGAAAACCGCCCGCCGGTCCCCCTTGTGAGGACGCCACTCTCAACGCCCCCAGCGACCCCAACGAACTGCGCTACAGCGCGGCCCGCCTGCTGGTCCATCTCGCCGACAGCACCGACCGCATCGCCGTGCTGCGTTTCGACAGTACCGCCGAGGGCGTCGGCGCCATGAGCCTGCTGCAGGAGGTCGGCAGCCCTGAAAACCGTAGCCGGCTGGCTGCCTCGCTTCAGTCCCCCGAGGAGTTTACGCTGCGCGGCTATACACGCATGGACCTGGGGCTGCAGGAGGCGCTGCGACTGCTCGAACTTCACGGCGGTCCCGACCGCAGCCAGTACGTGCTGCTGCTGACCGACGGGGAGCCGACCGCCCCTTTGCATGTCACCGGCCAGCGGGCGACCATCACCAATCTCGTGGCGCAGATCGAGGACGCCGGCGCACTGCTCTACCCGGTGATCCTCTGCAATCCCGATGCGGGCTGCGCCGGTGATTTTCTTAAGACCAATTCGCCGTTAGCCCGAGAGGCCAAGAGTTCCCAGGACCTCTTGCTCATCTTCAGCGAACTCTTCGCCGAAATGAAGTCGGACCGCTCGGTTGTCACCCACCGCAATGTGCAGGGCAACCTGACGATCTCGATTCGCAAGGCGCATGGCGCCGGCAGTATCGCCTTCGTCAGCCCCCAGTCGGCGATCACGGCTGTAGAACGCGACGGCGCACCCATGCAGACACAGAGCCTTCTCGCCGATGGCAACATCGACCTCAACGTCGCTGTCGCGCCGCTGGCTGCCGGCGAATGGGTCGCCAAAACAACCGATCTGAGCACCTTTGCCGTCGTCCAGGCCGACAGCTTCCCTGAGCTGCTCTTCCCCCCTCCCAGCGTGCAAGGCAACGCCGCCTCCACGCGCTACCTTCCCGCCGGCAAATCGCCTCTCGTCGTCGTCGCCGGCGCCGGGCCCGCTGCCAACGAGCCGCTGATGCTCAACGGCAACCTGCCCATTCCCCTCCTGGGTCAGGACCCGATCAGCGGCAGAAGGGTCGCGGCCCAGCAGCTCACCGGAGGTGTGGATGAGGTCATGGTTCAGTTGGGAGAAGATAGGGAACCGTTGCAACTGCGGCGCACTTTCCGGCTTCACACCGCGCAGGCGCTGCCCAAGGCGCAGGTCTTCTCTCCCTCTTCCAGAAATCCGGGTATTTTGCATGACGGCAGCCTGCAGCTGCAGGTGGGTTTTGGCCCCAGCGTCCAGCTGGAGGACCTCCAAGCCGCCGTCTACGTCACCGACCTTGACGGCGGTGATATGGTTTACCGGAAACGGATCAACTGTGGTGAACGTGTCTGCTCCGACGACGGTTTTATGCCGCAGGACGGGCGTGACTACGAGGCGCTCTTCCTGGTGACCGCGGCCATTGATGGGGTCCGTTTCGGAGATTATGCGCGCACACTGCTGGAAGTGGAGCCGGCCATCTATGTGCGCGGCCTGCCCGCCGATATCGATCTGGCCAAGATGCCGCCCGAAGGATGGCCGCTGACGGTCCAGGCGAGTACGGTTGAAGAGATCGGGACGCTGGAAGCGTCGCTGGTCCTGCGCCGGTCCGATACGAGCGAAATCATCCGCGAGGCCTCCGTAAATCTTTCCGTGGAAGTGCCCGAAAACGGCATCCAGACAGCCATCCTTCATGTCGACGGCCTCGACCTGCTGCGCCCCGGCCAGTACGAAGGCCAACTCAATCTGTCTGCCTTTAGCCCGGCCGGTCTGCCCATGGAGGTCCAGGTGCGTCCCGCCCCCTCGCTGGCTGTGCTCCTGAATATTCCCCGCTCCCAGGCGCGCATCCAGGTGCAGGAGGCCGACTTCGGCGCGCTGCTCTACGATACCTCACCGAACTTCCGGCTGGACGAGCAGATCCTGCTTCCGGTCGCCTATAGCGGGGACACCCCCTTTCGCCTGACCGTTGAACTGACCGAAAGCAGCTGTGGCGGCCTCACCGCCACCGCCGGTGACCTGCAACCCATCACGGCGGCGGGCGACGGCGCGGGCTCGGATGGTCTGCAACCGGCGAACTGGGAGCTACCCGTGCGTCTGCAAAGCGAAGGGCCCATGTCCGCCGGCAGCTGTCACGGTCTCCTCACTCTGGCCGGTCCCAGCCAGGACTTTGATGTCCTTTCCGCTCAATCCCCCTCCGGCGCGGGTCCCTCCGCGGCGGCGACTGTGCCTTTCCGTATCCAGATTCGCGATGTGGAGTGGGGCGTAGCCGGCGCGCTCGATTTTGGCGATCTGGGGCGGCCCGGCGAAAAGGCAATGGAGACGCTCTACCTGCGCTTCAACGGCAAAACGCCTTTTGTGCTTGAAATCGTTGGAATTACTGCATCGGGAGAGACCGGCAGCGGCGTGATGAAGTTGGATGAGCTCTTCCTTGAAGCCCCGCCGGTGGAAGTCAACGGTCTTCCCGATGACGAAGGCTTTTTCGAAGTCCCCGTCACCCTCATCGCCCGCAAAGCTCTGCCCAAAGATGCCCTGCGCGGCTCCTTCTACAGCGGCGAGTTGCTGTTGAGCATTGTCGGCCTGGTTGGCGAGATAAGGTCGGTCGATATCAGCTTCCGCAGCCCGACCCTCTATCAGCGCTATGTGGAGTGGTGGCTGCGTCCGTTCTACACCTTCCCGCTGGTCTTCTGCACCGGACCGATGGCGCTCCTGGCGCTGCTCATTGTGGTGGCGCGGACCCGTACTCGCGGGTACAATATGGATGACGACGAAGATCCGGGATTGACCCTGCCGGGGCAGGATTCGCCGCTTACGCCTGGATACGCTGCCGTCCCCGTTACGTCGAGAGCGGCCGGGGGGCCAGCGCACGCGTCCTACCCGCCGCCCGTCCCAGGACCGGCGGCAGGTTCGCCAGGCTATTCCCCTGCCTTTGAGAATATCGCTGATACCGCGGCTGCGCGTCCTGCCGGTTCCGATAGTTCGGACGGCTGGCAAGGCGCCGGTGCGGGAAATCAGGAGTCTGCCTGGGACTCAGCCTGGGACCAAAAAGGCTGGGGGGGCGACCCTTACTCGGCCGCAGGATCCGGCGATTTCGGCCCGACGGAGCCAGCGGCCGACAACGTGGGCTGGTCCTCAGCGACTCCGGGCGATGGCGCGTTTGGCGACGAGAAGAACGGTTCATCCGCCGGTGAAGCCGACCCTTGGAGCATCCCGCGCGACAGTTTCTAGCCTCCGGCTTTCAACGCGCTGCTGCTGCATGCCGCTGGCGCCGGAGATTATGACAGTTGGAGGCAGCCTGTATGAACGAGAACGAGGACGCGAGACTGAGTACGGACGATAAGATTCTTTAGAAGGAAGCCATTTATGGAGCAAAACGGGGCGCCGTTTATCAGTGAAAAGCCGACAATTTATCCGACCCTCGTCGTAGGCGTAGGCGGTATGGGCACCAATGCCGTGCGGGCCGTCAAACGGCGCCTGCGCAAAGCATGGGGCGGCGAAACGCTGCCGGCAATGATCCAACTGCTGGCGCTGGATACCGAACCGCTGATCAACAGGCTCGATCAGGAGCCTCTCTACGCCGATGAATCCGCCTACATGGGCAAATTCGACGCAACACGCCTCGTCGACAATCTCGAAAACCACCCGGAAATCGCCCGCTGGTGGGATTACCCCTCGATCCCGCTCGGCTATATCCACAACGGCGCCAAACAGCTGCGCCCCATCGGACGGCTCTCCTTCTTCCGCAACTACGTCACCTTCAAAAGGCTGCTGGAGACCAAATACGCGGCCCTGGACAAGATCCGCGATCTGGAGATGGCGCAGAATCGCCGCTTCCCCGTGATGAGCAACTACCAGCTCGTCTATATCGTCAGCAGCCTCTGCGGAGGCACCGGCGCTGGCATGTTTATGGATGTGGCGCACCGCGTGCGCGCCCTCGTGCGCAGCAACGCCCGCGTCGTCGGCATCTTCTTCCTGCCCGACGTGCTCGAAGAGGAGATCAACAGCGACCTGCAGCGCCGCCGCATCAAAGCCAACGCCTACGCCGCGCTCAAAGAGCTGAACTACTTCCAGGAAACGCAGCAGTTCCAGGAACTCTATCCCAGCGAACAGCGGGCGCTGCCCGACACGCCCTACGCACCCTTCGACTTTATCTTCTTGGTCGGGCGTACCAATCGCGACGGCCGCAGCCTGGCACGCAAAGCCGATGCTGAAAACCTGGCAGCACATCTGATCCAGCTCACAGCCATCAGCCATCTGAGCAGCGAAATTCTCGGCCTGGAAGTGAACGTCGTGCGCGAACGCATGTCCGGCAGCGTCGCCGCCGCCGAGGTGGTGAACGACCGCCGCACCGTACTGCTTCCGGGAAAGAGTAACTACCTTGTCTACAGCAGCTTTGCCGCCTCCGCCATCGTCGCGCCCGACGAGTCACTGGTCAACTTCTGGCAACAGGCATTCCTGGCCGACTGCATGCGGCGCCTGGCCGCCGGCCCGGAGCTCAACGACCCCCGCCAGCCCATCTCCCCACAGACCCGCCAGAAGGTACTCACCGCCTGGCAGGGGCTCCTGGCCAGGATGCGCTCCCGCTATCTCTCGCTCGACAACGACCGCCTGGAGGAGATAGCCGAGGAGGTCGAAGAACAACGCGGCGCCTGGCTCGGTTTCAAATCCGCGGTCGACGAAACATTCCGCCAGGTAATCCTCGATACCGGACTGCGCGGCGCGCTGTCGCTGGCCGACCTGCTGGCGCCGCTGAATCCCTCCACCGCGCCCAACGAATCTCTGTTCAAACAGAGACTCTTTCTATTGAACAATCATCCCGTCATGGAGGAGGACCGCGTCCGCTGGCGCTCCCTTCTCGCCCAGCAGGGCGGCGCCGCCGAACAGATCGGCCAGATCGCCGGCGGCCTCGGCGACCTCATGCTGGCCGCCTTCAACCCCCGCCAGGCCCGCGACCGCGCCCGCGACATGCGCCAGCGCAAGGCCCGCGCCCGCCTTCATCAGCGCCGCGACATCCTGGAGCGAATCCTCGTCGAACGCCTCTTCGCTTACGGCACACAGCTGCGGGAGCTGTTCCGCTCACAGATCGACTATGCCGGCAGCGCGCTCGGCCGCGCCAATCATGCCGCCAGGCGGGCCGCGGAACGGATCGACCCCCGCATCCCCGACGGCACCGCCAGCACCAATACCTACTACGAACTCGAGACCGGCGCCGTCGGACGCGACTATCTGCAGCACTTCTATCGCAACGCAGCTCAGGTTGTCTACCCCAGCGACTGGGAAGTCCTGCTCGGACCCGTTATCGACCGCACTCTGAACTTCGGCCAGGCGGTCAGCGGCGAGGAGCTCTTCGCAAACCTCACCAATGCCATCGCCACCGAAAGAGGGCTGTTGGGCAGAGTTCTGCAGTGCGTCGATATCCGCCACATTATCGGCGTGCAACACGGCGAAGAGACGCAGCAGGCCCGGCCTCTGCCCAACAACCGCGTCCAGCAGTGGCTGGACCGTCTGAACCCCTATATCCGCTGGGATTCGGACCGATTCAGCTTCCACGACGGAAATCTGGAGCACATCCGCCTCGCGGCTACACCGTCAACACGCGAAGACGACGCCCAGCTGGCGCTGGCGATGGTCGGCCAGGAGGACATGAAATGGATACCCACCGGCGACACCGGACGCATGGACGCCGTCTGGATCGTCCACGGTCTGCCGGTGACGCTGATCGACCGCCTCGACGAGTTTCGGGCCCAATATGAAAACAAACTCGATTTCCCCGCCCGCGAGGAGTTTCATCTCCATCCCGCCTGGGTCGACCTGCCCGAAATCACCGAAAACGATTTCTAGCTTGGGTTTTACAACCATTCCTGCCGCAGGTCGGTAGCTCTGTACCAACCCGGTCCATCTGTTATAAAATGAGTTTCTTGGTGCCAAACACAACCCGGCAACGAAGAACTGGAAACTAGAAACTATCGAATGATTCCCGGTGCAACCCGCAGCCGAGCCGCAATACTATGTCTTGGTGGATGGGGCCTGCAGACAATGCTCCACCTGGCGCCGCGCCTGCACTCCGCTCAGGAGCAGCGTAACGCTACCGGCGTCGACGGCCCTGACCTGACCCGCATCACCCGCTTTGCCGCTCTCCTGCCGTCCGATCAACTCAATCATCAGGACGAGATCGCTCTCAACCTGTTCACCCTGCAAGACTATCGTCTGCCGCCATTCTATCTCGAACGGCTGCTCACCGGTCTGATGCGTTCACCGCCCCCGGCCGTCCCTGAACTGCCGCAGACCACAAACCACTGGCGGCGGGCGACCAGCCAGCGGCGGGCCAGCCTGCTGCTGGCCGAGGCCGAAGACGCGCTGCTCCCGCTGAATTGGCAGGCGACTTCGTTTTCCCGCAATCCGGCCGCAGCTGCAGGAGCCCCGCACTCAGCCGCTAAGCCTCCTCGCCGGGGCCTGCCCTGGCCCTTCCGCAGATCTAACAGAGACGTCGGCGCTGGCAGTGTTTCCGGTAGCACAGACTACACCCCTGCATCGCCCACAGCCTCGGCTGAACCGCCAACACGGCTGCATGCATTTCGAGCTGCGATCAAGGAAGGCGGCAGCATTGCCCAGTTGGTCGCCTCCAATATCATCGATCCCATCCGCGCCGATACCCTCGTTCCCGGCGACCCCTTTGTCCAGACGACGCTGTATGTGATCGCGCCCCTCTTTGAACCGTTGACGTCGGCGCTGATCTGGCCTACCATTGCCCACCAGCTCAACTATCTCGGCCAGCGTCACATCGCCCAGGTCGTCGGCATCTTCGCCGCCGGCAGCTACGCCACCGACGCCAGCCGCATTGTCGAAGACGCCTCCTGCTACGCGGCACTGGCCGAATTGGAGGCCTTCTCCGGCCTGCGCCGCGCCAACCTCAAGCAGGTCGTCTCCTCCATCTTGAAAGGTTCCAAGGCTCGCGGCGCACTGCCGGAGGAGTGGCTGGGACGGCCCCTTTTTGACCGCATCTACCTGGTGGATCGGGAGAAGAGTAATCAAGGCCTGGCTCGCAACAGCTACGAACTCTCCGTTCTCGTTGGCAACACCCTCCAGGCGCTCATTGCCGCCGATGGGGCCGCCTATATTGACGAACAGGTCGGGATCGACCTGCGCAACGCCAGCGAACGCCCCTACAGCCTCCTCGGCGCCGCCGCCGATCATGTGCCGCTGGACTACATTTTTCGCGCCGCGCAGCAGCATGAAGGAAAGCGGCTCGTCCGTGAACAGGTCCTGCTTCAGCCCGCGGGAGCACCGAGTGCGCCCGTCCCCGGCACGCCTGGCCCCGGTTCTGCCGACCGCCTCGAACCACTGGCCTCCCTGCAGCACCTGGGCGCAACCTCGCACCAGGTGCTGAACCGGCTCATCGAGCAGATGCCCGACCTCTTCCGTGAGCTGAACCCCGAATCGATCCAGGATCTTGCAGTCCATCCGGGTTATGTGCTGCCGACAGCTGCGGCGCGCAAAATGCGCGGTCTGAATCCGGTCCGCTGGCAGGCCGCTTTCGACAGTCAGCTTCTGAGCGTGCTTGCCCAGTCCGAAGGCGATTTCGGTGCAGGCGCGCTGGACACCGCCTGGGGACTTGACGCCCTGGACGAAATCGGTCTCCCCGTTAACCCCTCCGACAGCCGCTTTCTGCCGGCCGTCGCACAGCAGATGCGCACCCACCTGCTCAATCTCATCGGCGCCGAGCCTTCAGGTCTCATGCATGCGCGACGCCAGCTCCACCAGTGGCTGTTCGAGTTGGAGCAGGAACGAATTATGCCGTCTCTGGCAGCAGGAGACGCCGCCGCCTTCGTTCCTGCCGGTGCAAACCGCGTTGAACGACAATTGGAGCTGCGTGACTGGCGCAAACGCTACCGGCGTACGCTCGCCGACAAACCGTCTCTGTTCGGATCACTGACGAGAGTGCTCGGTCTGCTGAGCGGTATCGTTCTGCTGACTCTGCTTTACCTGTTCGGCTCTGGGTTGGTCGGTAGTGCGGACGATATCGTCACCGTGCAGAACGATCCCACCGTACTTACCCAGCTGATGACCGGCGCGTCTCTGGACGCAGTCGTCGACTTCATCGGCAACGAAGCCAACGCCGCCACTTTTATCGGGTTGATGATCGGCGCGTTTCTGGGCGCGACTACCTCCTACCGGAGGCGGGCGCAGCGCGTGCAGAAGCTGCGGCGCGAACGGGTCAATCTCGCCTGTTCTGAACTGACCGCCGGCTTGCAGGACAGCGTGTGGCGGGGCTTGGGCCGCGTCCAAGATCGCCTGGAACAGATGCTGAAACAGATGGATCAGGCTCTCGATCAGGCCTGCCAATCACTGCAGGACTGGTCCGTCAACGAAAACATGCCGCCCCTCCCGCCGGAGGATGCGATCACCTCCCACCTTTACCGGCCCCATCTCAGTCAGAACATGTGGCAACGCTGCCTGGCCTTTATGCGCGGCCGCCAGGACGTAGATGCCGGTGGCACCCCCCTATCCGTCGCCACCGGTTACAGGGAAGGGGAAGCACGCCTGCGCGCCAAATGGGCAGCACCCGACCGACTCGAACGGCTGGCGGCCCTGTTCACCGGCCGGCAAGCATCGTCCGCCCCCCTTGCAGATATTCTGGCCTCCTATGTTCGCGAGAGCGCCCAGGTTGCCGTCGGCGAGAGCCCGCCCGCCCTCTCCGATCAGGAACCGGACGGCGACCAGGCCGCGCACGACAGCGAGGCCGACATGGCGCGGCGGGCATTCGTCCGTACGCTCGCGCAGGAATACAACCTGGAGCATCTGCTCTGGCGCGACACGACCTCGGCAGAGGGATTTGCGTCACCCTATCAGGATGAGGAGTTCACGCCGGTCTCGACCGCCACGCTGCGCTACCTGGAAAGTATGTGGAATGCCGCCAAGCCCTCCGCCAACTACGATGTGTCGGATCGGCTCGCTGCACACGGGCTGCCCGTGGAGTTCGCAGCGGTCTCCGGCGACCCCGACAGCGACCTGACCGAGGACGTCTTGCAGAGCCTGCGCATCCCCCGTCTGTTGACCGGCAACCCCTTTCAAATCGCCTTTGTCCGCACCCTGCACGGTCTCGAGCTGAGCGATCTGGGAAGCATGACCCGCTATCTGGCCGAACTGGGCCGCATGGATAACGCCGCCCGCCAGCAGATCCTGCTCACCGACATCATCCACGCCGAGATGTATAACCAGCAGGACCCGCGCGACGCCCGCTCCGCCTGGTCATAGCCGTAGCTCCGCCGCACACAGCGCACAGAAGCCCTTTTGAGTTGAGAAAAGAGTCCAGCAGCGTATAGCCGGGGTAACTACAGTTGGCTAATCCGCTACCGCTTCGCCGTAGGCGTGGGGTGTGCTTGCTGCGTCCTCGTCAGTCTGCCCTGGCTGCGCGGGCGGGACCCCCTCGATGCCATCGGCAGCCAGCACCGGGAGCAGGGCGGCAATCGCACACTCGACCATCGAATCCTCGGGCGGACGCGTGGTGATGCGCTGGAGCAGCAGGCCCGGCGCAATCAGGAGCCGCATGAGCGGATTTTCGGCATGATTAGCACTGAAGCGGATGATTTCGTAGGAAATCGCGGCCACCAGCGGGACGAGCAGCAGGCGGGTGACAAAACGCAGAAGTAACGCCAGCCAGGGGTACTCGATCCAGGCAAAGGTGAGCGGAGCGAAAAGAAGAATGCTGATTACAAGCACGTACAGCAGGAAACTGGTGCCGCAGCGTACGTGCTGAACACTGTACTTCTGTACATTGTCTACTGTTAGTCGCGCGCCGTCCTCATAGGCGTTGATCGCCTTGTGCTCGGCGCCGTGATACGCGAATACGCGGCGAATATCGGGTAAAAGGCTGATCGCCCACAGGTAGACCACGAACAGAATCAGGCGGATACCGCCTTCGGCCACGGCGTCAAGATAAGGGTTGTGTTCAAAGAAGCCGGCAAACCAGCGGCTGGCCATCGTCGGAACAAGGAAGAAAATCGCCACCGCAAACGCGAGGCTCGTCGCTATCGTCGTCCACGCCACCGGCCCGGAAAACTCGACCTCCTCCTCGGCGTCGTCCTCCTGCATCGCCACGTCCGCGCTCCACATCAGCGCCCGCATCCCCAAACCGAGCGCATCCCACAGCAGGGCCAGCCCCCGTACAAACGGCCACTGCCCCCACTTGCGCGTATAAATTTTGGCCGTGAGCGGCTCCTCGTGGATGACGATCGTGCCCTGCGCGTTACGCACCGCAATCGACATCGCCTTGCGGCCCCGCATCATCACGCCTTCAATAACAGCCTGGCCGCCGTAAAATTGTTTGCTCACAAGTCTCGCTCATTTGGCGGAGCGGCAGCGCTTAGACCGTCGCTCTTCGGTGTTGTCTTAAGGGCGGTTGTTGCCCACTGCTGCAAGGGAGAACAACCGAAATTGCGCCATCGATCGACAGTTCGCGCCTGCATACAGCGAACGTGATTGTAGCACCGCAGTTTTGGAGGAAGCAAACCTTGGGTAATCCGTTCCGACACGCAGTCCGTCGAAGTCGCGTGGCTGAATCCGAAAACCTCGCGCTACGTCATAGCGTAGGTTAACTGCATTTCGTAACTCTGGACCTGCTCTAGACAACAACTACCTAACCCTCTCCGCTATCATCAATCCAGCCAATCTTCGTCAATTCTCTACACACTCCTTTCCCTTCTTACTGGAAATGCTTGACTCATTCTCCATGTCCAACTCAGAGACTCATCCTGAAACGGAAAACTGTCTGCCAAGCCGGCTAGGATCAGGGAGTAAATGTCCCGAGACTGGCCCATCTGAGCGAGACAGTCCCTGTCAGAAACTGCTAAAGTGGGAAAAGGAAATTCCTGCGGCCTCAATGCAGGTTGCACCTTCAGCTGGTCCGTTTAGCTTCTGATCACTCTCGGCAAAAACAATGTCAACGGGACTTGAGGACGCCCGGCCAAACTGTGGTATTCGTCCGAATCTGCGCAACGGCTGCCATCTGCAATTTATTGACAGCAAGAAATCCCTTACAGTATCATCATTTTCACAATCTTTGCATCCGCTTAGACCTGTCACGCGGACTGAAGGAGGATGAAAAATGCGACATATACTGAAATTTGTCTCGCTACTGCTGGTAGCATCTCTTGTGCTGACGGCCTGTGCTTTGGCGCCGCCCGCGCCGGTGGACGAGCCGGCCGCGGCCGCTCCCTCCGCAGATGGAGAGAAGATCATCTACCTCGGCGCCGCTGTCAGCGAAACCGGCCGGTTCTCCCGCGAAGGCAAAGATACGCGTCAGGGGTACGGCCTATGGCTGGACTGGGTGAACAATGAGTACGGCGGTATCAAGGTCGGCGACGACCGCTATAAGGTCGAACTGATCATGTACGATGATGAGGGCGACCCCGATACGGCCGCCCGCCTCGTCGAAAAGCTGATCAACGAGGACCGCGTCGACTTCCTCTTGGGACCCTACAGTTCATTCCTGACCCAAAGCGCCAGCGCGATCGCTGAAAAGTACGGCAAGATCATGATCGAGGGCAACGGCGCCGCGCAACCGCTCTTTGAACGGGGCTTCCAGAACCTGTTCGCGGTGTTGACGCCGGCACTTAACTATACCCGGTCTGCCCTGCAGTTGCTGTCAGAGAGAGGCGCCAAGACGGTCGTCATCGCTTACGAGGACACCGCATTCCCCACCAGTGTAGCCGATGGCGCCCAGCAGTGGGCCGCCGAATTCGGGCTCGAGGTTTTGGGCGTCGAAACTTATCCTGTGAACGTGGCCGACGTCAGCGGCATCATGTCAAAGTTCAAGGAGCTGGAACCCGACATCTTCGTGGGCGGCGGTCACTTTAACGATGCCGTTCTCTTCATTCGAGCAGCCAAAGAGCTGGACTTTAACCCCAAGGCCATGGTGATCACCGTCGGCCCCAGCAATCCGAAACTGATCGAAGAGGTCGGCGCCGATACCGAATATGTCATCGGCCCGACGCAGTGGGAAGCGTCGATGAGCTACGCCGACGGCTACTTCGGCACCGCCGCCGAGTACGCGGCGCGCTATGAAGATTTTTGGGGCGAGCCGCCCACCTACCAGGCCGCGGAATCGACCGCCACCGCGCTGGCCCTGCACATTGCCATCGAGGAGGCCGCCTCGCTGGACACCGATGCCGTCCGCACAGCCCTGCGCAATCTTGACGTCGTCACCTTCTATGGTCCCATCAACTTCGATGAAAAGGGCCGCAACGCCGCCAAACCGATGGGGGCAATCCAGATCCAGAACGGCGAAATTCTGGTCGTGGCACCCACCAATGCTGCGGTGGCCGAGCTGAACTACCCGGCGCCGCCCTGGAAAGATCGCTGAACCAAGCTGGCTCCTGGTCATCTGCTTATGGACCAACTTTTGCAGGCTCTTGTCAGTGGGATTCTGCTCGGCGGTTTCTACGCGGTCATGGTTCTGGGTTTCTCCGTGATCTGGGGCGTGATGGGCGTGATCAACCTCGCCCACGGTGAATTCCTCATGATCGGCGCCTACATGGCGTGGGGCCTCTTTCGCCTCTTCGGAATGGACCCCTTCGCCTCCCTGGTGCTGATTCTGCCCCTGATGTTCCTGGTCGGCTACCTCTTGCAGATCGTTCTGATCAACCGCATCGTCGAGCGCCCCCATCTGATGACTCTGCTCGTCACCTTCGGCGTCTCCATCGCTCTTGCCAATCTCTTCAAAATTCAGTTCACATCCGACCCGCGCAACGTGGCCGTAGCCTACAACGGCTCCGTGCAGTTGGCGGGAGTCACCTTCCCAATCGTCAAGACCATCATCTTCGGCGCAGCCATGTTGATCATGGTCTGCCTGCACCTTTTCCTGCAGCGCACCCGCCTCGGCAAGTCGATCCGCGCCGCAGCCCAGAACAAGACCGCTGCCCGCATCGTCGGCGTAGACATTAACCGCGTCTACGCCATTACGGCCGGTATCTGCATCGCCCTCACCGCCGCCGCCGGAGCCATGCTCAGCCCCACGCAGGCGATCTTCCCGTTCATGGGTCCGCCCTTCACCTTGAAGGCTGTCACAATCACCGCCCTTGGCGGTCTGGGACGTATCCCCGGCGCACTGATGGGCGGCATGGTCCTCGGCGTCACCGAAATCTTCGTCTCTACCTACGTGCCAGGCATCGGCACCAATCTGGGCGTCGCCACCAGCTTTGTCCTGCTGGTCCTGATCCTGGTGGTGCGGCCCCAAGGGCTGATGGGCGGCCTGCGCCCGATCGACGCGGAGGCCGAGTGATGGGAACCGGCACACCCGCAAACAAGAGCGAGGAAAGAGCGAAGAGAAAACCTCCCCTCCCATTTCTCGCACCTGTTCACTCGCTCCTTGCCGGCTGGACCGGGTTGGCGCTTTGGCTCCTTCTGATGCTCCTGCTGGCTCTGTACCCGTACACCGGCGTCTCCAGCGTTTCCCTGTTCGTCGGCAGCCAGATCTTTGTGCTGGTGACCCTGGCTTCCAACTGGAATCTGATCGGCGGCATGACC
>VYDA01000316.1:0-783 GCA_009843665.1 Caldilineaceae bacterium SB0675_bin_29
CTACATGATCGGTGCCGTTGGTGGTGACATGCCACAGCTTGACGTCCGCGGCCAGTCCAGCGTCGATCAAGGCACGCGTGCCCACGGCGCCACCCGGGTCAATGACAACTTCCACGTTCTCAAACTGTTCAGCCATTGGCTTGTCGGGTTTGTAGACTTCGAAGGGAAAGCGTCCCTCGATCGCCTTGACAAAGTCTGGGTAAGCGCCGTCGAGTCCCGTTGGCGCGCGCAGGTAGAGTACTTTCATAGCTCACATTTCCTGGGTGGTGAAAGTGGCGAAAAGAGTGAATGAGACAGAGGCGAACAGAGAGTGAAAAACCTTGCTTCCAATCGCTGCCTGGTCCGGACCCATCATCACCCGCTCGACGCACATCCATGGATTGAGCAGGTGGACCCCAAGTATAGGAGGTCAGCCGACCCTCGTCAACCGCGACACACTGGGCACGCTTCCCATAGCAGGGGCTGAATTTTCGCCCTTTGACCTTGAATCAGAGATATGCTATAAAGCCCCTGCAGAAGCAGGCAGTGTTGGTGACAGGGTGCCACGCAGCATCGGGGTGAGATACACTGCGAGCCGCCGAGCAGCATTCTTGAAAACGACCACTTGCTGAACCCAAACCTCGCCCCATATTCGATCTACACCGCAGGACAAAAAACCGATCCCTGCCACCCCGGTCGCCTTTGGCAAGAAAGCATCGGCAATCCGGCATGCCGATTCTGCACGTCGTATTTGACGGCATCGGCGTCGACTAAGGAAGACGGCGGAGTGGCATCAACCGGCTG
>VYDA01000316.1:793-3586 GCA_009843665.1 Caldilineaceae bacterium SB0675_bin_29
AACCCACGAGCCACGAGGGCGGCAGACATGAGCAATGTACCGATGACACGGCCTGAAGAGTTGCTGGCCTTCCACGACGGCAAGTTCCCAGGCAACGCCTTTGTCGGGCTGGAGGGCGGACGCGTCCTCTTCAGCAACGGCACCCACTTCTCCGTCAGCGCCGACGGCGGCGTCACCTGGAGCGAGCCCTACCCGGGGCTGGACGAGAACGGCGACCCGCTCACGCTCAGGAACTGTTCGATTGTAAGCCTCTCCGGCGGTGCCATCGGCATGGCGACAAAGCGCACCCGACCGGGCACCACCCGCCTGTACGAGTCGCAGATGGTCTTCAGGCGCTCGGAGGATGAGGGCCGGACATGGTCCGCCCTCACCCTCATGAACCATTGGATGCTGGCCGCGCACGCCCTCAACGATACCATGATTCGCACGCAGTCCGGCCGTATCCTCCTGCCGGTCTATTTCGGCATCGGCCAGGGCGGCTTTCACCAGGAGGGGGCGCCGTTCCCGGGTGGATACGTCGACGGCGTCTTCGTTTCGACAAGCGCGCACTTCTACGATCCCCACTTCACCGCCAGCTATGTCATCTACAGCGACGATGAAGGCGAGACCTGGCAGAAGAACAGCGACGGCGAGCTGCTTATCATCATGGAGTACGGCGGGCGCTGGGAGTTGACCAACGAGCCTACCCTGGTGGAGTACGAGCCCGGCAAGCTGCTGATGATCCTGCGCACGCGCCTGGGACGCATGTACCAGGCCTGGTCGGAGGACGACGGCGACACCTGGACCCGCCCCGAACCGACACAGCTGGCGGGCACGCAGGCCCCGGCCCAGATCCGCCAGTTCCCCGGCACGGGGCACCTGCTCGTCGTCTGGACGCAGCAGAGCGAAGAGGAGAGCAAGCGGGGCCTGATCCGCACACGCCTGTCGACCGCAATCAGCCGCAACCAGGGTCGTATCTGGGAACATTTCCAGAACCTGGAATCGCTGCACGAAGAGACCCACGTCGAACCAGGTCCTCTCTATACGGTCCGTCCCGAGGGGGCTTACGGTGCGCCGGGGGGCGGTGTCGAATGCGAAGTCGACTCCGTAAAGCCGTTGCCGGAGGGATACGGCATGTGGTCCTACCCGGCAGTGCATATTGCTGAAGACCGGGTCCTTATCCAGTACAACCACTTTCCGTTCGACATGGCGGGCCACCGGCACCGCGGCCACCATCTGAAGGTTCTTCCCTCGTCCTGGTTCTACGGTGGCGAAGATCCCACGAGCGAGAATCCGACTTTGTCTCGCATTGAGGGGCATGTAAGGGGTGAGTTGTAACACGCAAGAGGTAAGCTGCCCACCGCCCAGGCGGCGATTGGCTTACCAACAGATCATAGGGGGGATTCCGACATGGCACAGGAAGTAGAGCTGGGAGGGCTGCGATTCACCGCAGGGACGCCGCGCATTGTAGCAGAAGGCCTCGGATTCTGCTGGTATCCCAGCATCCGCCGGTTCCCCACCGGCGAGTTGCTCGTCTCCTACAGCAAGAACCCCGATTCGGCCGAAAACCTGACGAACGTAAACGGTCTTTCGCTCTCCAAAGACGAAGGCGCCACATGGTCGCAACATGCCGATGTTTCCGGCCTCAGCGGGCGCTTGAACATCAGCCTGTCCGACGGTTCACTGGCCGGTCCCAACCAGCCCTATAAGCCGGATCCTCTCGGCCAGTGGCGCACCTTCGTGGGCAACTACGGGCGCATCGGCAAAGGCGGCCAGCAGTACTCGGTCGATTTGTGGGGCGCGCGCATCGAAGGCCTGCCGCGTGACGTGAAGGCCCGCACCGTGCAGAGTCCCACCCGCTGGGCGGAGATCTCCCCTTTTACCCACATTATTGAACTGGAACCGGGACGCCATCTGGCCACCACCTACCTGACATTCGCAGGAGACGACCGCTACAGCACCGTGGTCATGACCTCAGAGGATGGGGGCCGCACCTGGCACTACCTCTCCACCGTGGCCACCGCCGAAGACGGCGCCGACTCCTGGGAGGGCTTCTGTGAGTCCTCACTGGTACGCCTGGAAGACGGCGACCTGATGTGCGTGGGACGCATGGGCGGCGGCCGCGATCAGCTGCTGGCGCGTTCATACTCCAGCGATGAAGGCAAGAGTTGGTCCCCTATCGACCGCCTACCGGCCTGGGGCGTGCTGCCCCAAGTGAATCGGCTGAGTAATGGCGCGCTGGTGATTTCATGCGGCCGTCCGGGCCTCTTCATCTGGTTCTCGACCGACCCGCGCGGCGAGCACTGGGAGCCCTTCGACCTCATGGCCCACCACAACGAGGAGATGGGCGAGGCCCATCAGATCAGCCCCGGCAAGTACGGGCTGGAGCCGGTCACCCGCGAGCAGTACTACACCGTCCATCACAATTTCGACCTGCCGGACCAGACCACGTCCTACACGTCGATGCTGGAGGTTGAGCCGGGCCGGCTACTGATTGTTTACGACCGCATGCCCTATGGGTGGATGCCGGTTCCGACCGACGCCGAGGTGCGCAGCCGCATCCTGGCGCGCTATGCCGTCTCCAATCTGGCGCCGGACAGCATGACGCCGGACGAACGCGAACGCATCTACTTGCTGGAGCTGGATTTTTGACGGCTTTGACCGTACAGAGTTGAAATGCCAGCCAAGTTTGGAGGTTGACGGATGTTGACCCCAGTCAGGAGGAGCCAATGCACATAGTGGAAGTTTGTTCACCTGATTCATGTGATGCGAATGATCAATTGCACGGTTCATGGCAACTGCGACAGTCGCAGT
>VYDA01000316.1:3596-13871 GCA_009843665.1 Caldilineaceae bacterium SB0675_bin_29
TCGCAGTAGAATTCAGGAGGAAACAACATGCAACGCTTCGAATCCAGTGATTTCTCTCGCCGCAACTTCCTCAAGGGGTCGGTCATCGCCGCAGCCGGCGGCCTCCTGGCGGCCTGCGCGCCGGCGGCTGCGCCTGCAGGAGAAGCGCCCGCCGCAGACGACGATGCCGCCATGGCATCGGACCGCCTGGGCGGCACGCTCGTCTTCGGCTATCCGCAGAAGACCAGCTACCAGGACCTGCTGGCGATGGAGCACAACGCCGGCAACAGAAGATACTACCTGGTCGGTCTGACGCACAACTGCCTGGTCAACATCAGCGCCGACTATACCACTTGGCTGCCTGAACTGGCCGAAAGCTGGGAGTTCGACGGCAATGACGCGACCTTCAATCTGCGCGCGGGCGTCAAGTGGCACGACGGCGAGCCTTTCACGTCGGCCGACGTGGAGTTCACGATCGGACGCCTGGTCGGCCACCCGAATGTCAACCAGTGGAACGGCGTGCGTCACTTCAAAGGCATCATCGAAGGCATGACCGAGTTCTCCGCAGGTGAGGCCGACGCGGTGACGGGGATTTCGGCGCCTGACGATCATACGATCGTCTTCCACATGACCAACCCGTATCGCGCCGCATTCCTGGAGAAGCTTCTCAACTTCCCCATCATGCCCAAACACCTCCTGAGCCAGTATCCGGAGGACACATGGGGCATCGACGAGCAGGGGCAGCAGGGGTTGAAGAACACACCCTACGCCAAGGAACAGGGCATCGGCACCGGCCCCTTTAAGGTCAGCAACTACATCCCCGATCAGATCGTCGAGTACGAACCCTTCGACGACTACTGGGGCGGGAAGCCGCAGCTGGACAAACTGGCCTTTGTCCCGTATACCGACCAGCTGGCGATGGCCGCCGCGGTGGAGAAAGGCGAGTGCCACATCGCCATCCGTACACCGCAGTCGGAGTACGAACGCTTCCAGGCCATGGAGCACGTCGACATCGTGCTCAATCACGGCCCGAGCGCATTTGCCTGGTATCACAACCTGCGTTATGTCCTCAACGACAAGCGTGTCCGCCAGGGTCTCAGTCTTGCGCTGAACCGCGACCAGATCGCCCAGGACTTTTTCTACGGCACGGTCGAGGGCGCCAAGGCCCCCCTCTGGTACGGCGACTACGGCATCAGCCCTGATTCGGCGAAGTGGTACGAGTACAACCCGGAGAAGGCCCGCCAACTCCTGGAGGAAGGAGGCTGGGACTTCGACTACACCTTCCGACTGGGCATGTCTTCGCTTTCGCCGACCTACGAGCCGCTCTATGCGATGTTGCGCGAGATGTGGGATGCCGTCGGCGTCAAAACCGAGTTCCACGTCATGGCCGCCGAGTACACCAACATTCTCAACAACCCTCCGCACGACTTCGATACGCTCTTCAGCGGTTACGGTTGGGGCCTGACGCCTGGCGGCTTCATCCACAACTTCACTGACCCGCGCTGGGGTGATGTCGATGAGCAGGGCGTGTCAATGGTCGATGAACTGATTCTGGTTGAAGACCCGGATGAGCTGCGCGAAGGCGCGCTGCGGCTGCAGGAGTATGCCGCCGACCTCCAGCGCCACTGTGTAATCGCCCAGGTTCCAGGCATTCACGTGGTAAGCAAACGCGTGCAGAACGGCGGCGTCGTACCGGTCTACGGTCCGCGCACCGACTGGATCGACTGGGTCAACGTCCATGTGTCTGCCTAGGGGCAGTGAATCGTGGTCGATGGTCACTTATGTGGTCCCGAAATTGGATGGCCACTGATCTGTGACCACTAGAGTTTTTACAATCGCTGGTCCTCCGGGGTCGTAGCGACCTCGGAGGGCCGAACTTCACACAACTGACATGTCAACTTACGTTTTGCGCCGTATTCTCCTTGTCTTCCCTCTCCTGCTCGGCGCTACAATTATCAACTACACGATATTCGCTTTGTCCCCGGGGGACCCGGTTTCCGCCATGATCGACCCATTTGAGTTGAGCAACATGACGGCAGAAGACCTGCAGGAAGCGCAGGAGGCCCTGGGACTGAACAAACCGATCTACGTACGCTATCTGCTCTGGCTTGGGCAGGCGATTCGGGGCAATCTGGGCTACTCGATCTGGTTCAACACGCCAGTATTCGAGGTAATGTTGCGCGCTTTGGGCAACAGTATGCCGGTGATGATCTTCGCTCTCCTGGTGTCTACCATCGCGGGGATCACCTTGGGCATCATCTCCGCCCTGAAGCCATACTCTTTGATCGACAGCGTACTGACCACTTTCGCCTTTGCCGGTGTGGCCGTGCCTGGGTTTTTCTTCGCCTTGCTCCTGATCTATGCGGTGGCAATCAAAATGGACATCCTGCCGACCGGCGGCGTCACCACACCGGGCGCCGACCCCTCTTTTGGGAACCGCTTTTCGCATATCATCCTACCCGGCTTTGCCCTGGCCTATGAGACGACCGGCAGCCTGCTGCGCTATACAAGGTCGAGCCTGCTGGAGGTTCTCAGCCTGGACTACATGACGACGGCGCGGGCAAAGGGCCTTGTCGAACGCGTCGTAATCCTGCGGCATGGACTGCGCAACGCTCTGCTGCCGATCATAACCATTCTCGGTCTGCGCCTCCCCAGCCTATTTGGTGGGGCAGTGCTGATCGAAACCGTGTTCAACTTTCCCGGTGTCGGCCTGACCCTGGTGCATGCCACCAACATGCGAGATTATCCGCTGATGATGGGCGGAGTCCTTATATTGGCGATCCTGGTCCTGTTGAGCAACCTGCTGGCGGATCTGCTCTATACCGTGGCCGACCCGCGCATCCGCTATGAAGAAGGCTGAGGTCAATGACCGAGAAGCAAACGGCAACAGCGTCCGACGAAATCTTTAGTGAGACGCGGAGTTCCTCCTCGGCCAGGCTCCGCGCCCGCTTCTGGAGCCGTTTTCGACGCCACAGAATGGCGATGGCAAGCCTGGTCTTTCTGGTCATTATTGTCCTGCTCGCGATCGCCGCGCCCTGGGTAACCCAGCACCCTCCGAACGATATCCAATCCGGCCTGAGCCGCGCCGCACCCAGCGCCGAACACATTCTCGGGGGCGATATTGCAGGTCGCGATGTGTGGTCCCGTGTCGTCTACGGCGGACGCGTTTCTCTCTCCGTAGGGCTTGTAGCGGTCTCAATCTCGATCCTGATCGCAGTTCTCCTGGGGACGCTGGCGGGCTACTATGGCGGTTCGGTCGACATGATCATCATGCGTATCACCGACATTGTGATGCTCTTCCCCGTCCTGATTATGATCATGACTGTGGTTTCCATTTTAGGCCCCAACATCTTCAACGTCATGGCGGTAATCGGTCTTTTTGGATGGCCAAGCTCTGCGCGCCTGGTGCGCGGCCAGATCCTGACGGTGCGTGAGTGGGACTTCGTGATGGCGGCGCGCTGCCTGGGCGTAATGGACCGCAGCATCATGTTCAAGCACATCCTGCCGCACGTACTTGCGCCATTGCTGGTGGCAGCGACATTTGGCGTCGCCTCTGCCATCCTGAGTGAGGCCGGTCTATCCTTTTTGGGATTGGGCGTCCTGCCCCCGACTGCCTCCTGGGGCAATATGCTCAACGGCGCACAATCCATCTTCATCCTCGAACGCCACTGGTGGATCTGGGTACCCCCCGGAATGGCGATTCTGCTCACCGTGCTGGCGATCAACTTCGTGGGCGACGGCCTGCGCGACGCCTTCGACCCCCGCATGAGTCTCGACTGACCGCCATTCCCCAACCCAACGCCCGCACTTCAACACATCCTGCCTCTGGCCGCATACCACCTGGAGAGAATGACAATGAAAGACCGCCCCTTTCTCCTCTCGACCCTGGTGGACTTCCCCGACGACTGCCAGCGCATCGAATGGACCGAAGATCTGGTCGCACAGCTGCTCGACCGTCTGCACTGGATGGGTGTGCGTCGCGTCTATTGGAATTACTATCACGCCGGTCACTGGGAGTGGTTTCTTGCATACGGACCGCTCGGGGGCGTGGCCAAAACGCTCGAAAACCTGGGCGATCCGATGCGTGTGGGACGGCGCCTTGCCCACGAGCGCGGCATGGAGTTCTATGCCGTTATCAAGCCCTATGAGAACGGCGTCAGCCACGCGCATCCCAAGGCAGTTCTGGCGAAGGACGGCATCATCGGGTTGCCCGGCATCGGCGGCTACTACCACGTCGACCCCTGGGTGCTGGCACGGCCGGAGCTGCGCGTGAAAGCCCGCCAGGCCGACCTGCCGCGCGGGCTGGAGAGTACACCGGTCACGCGCATTCAACTGCGTCAGAAGGATACGACTCCGCTACGCATCCGACCCCAAAACCTGGAAATCTGGACCAGCGAAGACAACAACGGCTACCGCAAGCGCGACCTGGAGTTCGACCTGTCCGAGGGAGTAGAGACCTGCCCCCACGACGTCGTCGATATCGACGGCAATCCGGTCAGCAGCCGGGGCGACGAGGTGCGCTTTCTGAACATTTCCGGCCTGAACCTCCTTGACCCCTTCATTGCAGTCACGACGAATTTCGAAGACAGCGATGGCACATTCGCGAACACGGCGGTAGAGATGGTGCGAGCATTTGGGCCCGACGATCAGCCCCTGCCGATCGTGGTCGCCAGCCACAAGGCAATCTGGCGGCCGCAGCGGGACCTGCGCACAGGAGACCTCGAATACGACACGGGTTTGGGCGGGGCCATGGTCCGCCTGGACGTGTCCAACTCCGCATCAGCTTTTCACAATGTCCTCACCCACACTGCCAACGCCCCTGACGGCGTGATCGCATTTGCAAAGGGCCGCAATAGATTCGTCTCAGGGTCGCTATGCGAAGGCTACCCCGAGGTGCAGGCACACTGGGTGGAGTGGGTCAGCGACTGCATCGCCGCCGGCGTTGACGGCCTGGACGTGCGCATCTCCTGCCACAGCTCCTGGACCGACTCACCCGAGATCTACGGCTTCAACGCGCCGGTCGCGGCAGAGTACGAACGGCGCTACGGCGTCAACCCCGATATTGAAGCCTATGATCCGGTCCTCTTGGGCGACGTGCGCGGCGATCTATACGACGTGTTCGTGCGTGCAGCCAAGGCGCGCCTCGCGGCGGCAGGTTTGCCGCTGCATCACCACATCGAAATCGAGTCCTTCCGCCCCGATGCCTCGCCGTCGCGCACGCGTTCGCGCCCCGGCAACATCACATTCCACTGGCGCCGCTGGCTGCGCACCGGCCTGGCCGACGAGACGACGCTCTTTGGCCGCGCCTGACCCCCCGAACGCCTCCTAAGCGACGCCTTTGTGCAAGATGTGCTGGATGAAGTGGCAACGACAGGCGTGCCCGCGCACCTGAGCCTGCCGGTCAAAGTATCGGGCACCGACGGCGGGCGCCTTGCCGATCAGATCGAGTATACCTGGCGCTCCGGACGGCTCGACGGTTATACCATATATGAGACCGCAGCCCTTTACGACAGACACAAGACGGGAGCCGACGGCCGCCTGCATTTCCTTCCCGGCCTGACCGAAGCGGTGCGCGCACGCGCCGAGGAACTTGGCTTGCTGTGAGGATGGCCGCGACAGGCGCTGTATTCGTCCACTGGAAAAGAACAGGGGGAGATTTTGACTCAGATCACGCTAGGCGAACCGGTCCTGATTGACCAGGCCCCGGTTGGGTTGAAGAGTTGGGGCCCATGGCAGTTCCCTCACCTTGAACGCCTGGCCGACGGCCGCATCCACCTTGAATTCCACGTCGAAGCCGATTCCGTCACCGCCTACGGGCTGCCCACCAGGCACGCTCTCTCTGCCGACGGCGGCCAGACGTGGGAGGCGGTAGAAGCCAGCGACGCCCGCGGCGGACTACTACTGCCGAACGGAGACCGGCTGCTGCCGGTGCAGTTGCAGTCCCGCCACCGTGCCGAGGTGACCTTGCCCGAACCCGTGCTGGTCCAGGAGGATGCGCCTAACCACATAACCCACATATACCGTGCTGCCGACTTTCCTGCCGAGCTCTCGGGCTGGCGCTTCCTGCGCCAGCGCAGTGGAGAAAAGGACTGGGTCGAAGAGACGGCGTCGGTGCGCATGCCCGGCGAAATCCGCATCGTCCGCGAGGAAATGTATGCCTTCTGGCCCTCGTTTCACCACGGCCGCTCGCAGCTGGCACCCGATGGCTCCATTTGGGAAGCGATCCATACGAAGCGGATCGTCGACGGCGTGGTACAGCCGGCGAACAATATTGTCTATCTGCGGTCGGTCGACGCGGGATATTCCTGGGATGTTCTGAGCGAAATCCTCTACCGGCCGGACAGGGAGGCCGACCCGCACGCGGACCAGAGGGACGGCTTCACCGAACCGGAGTTCAACTTCATGCCGGACGGGTCAGTGCTGTGCCTTCTGCGCACGCATGACCTGCTGGGGGTCGGTCCTTCGTACTGGTCCCGCTCGCTGGACGGCGGCCAGTCGTGGAGCGTGCCGCGTGTATTTGACGACCGCGGCGTATGGCCGCGTATGTTGACCCTGGAAAACGGTATTACGCTGGCGTCATACGGCCGGCCCGGGCTGTTCGTTCGCGCTACAGCGGATCCGGCCGGACTCGAATGGGAGAAGAGGGTTGTGGTGGTCGAGCCAGCCGAGAGGCGCCAGGATACTTGCTCCTACTCCGCCGTGCTGGCGCTGGACGAAAAAACGGCGCTGCTGGCCTACTCTGATTTCAACTATCCCGACGCCCAGGGACAGAAGCGCAAGAGCATCATGGTGCGCACGGTTACAGCTACCTGACCGCTGTTCGCAGCAGATTTCCCCGAATAGTCACGTCACCCTGAACAGAAGCCCCGCAAAAGCCGTGAACAGTGTGGATTTCGTTCTTCATTGCGGCTAAAGGCATGGAGAAATACATGAATGTTTCTGAAGAACAGGTCAGAGCCGGACAGGCCGTCTATACCAGGCGCAGCTTGCGCATATATGACTTCGTTGTGCTTGGCCTGACAAACCATATGATTTGGAACTGCCCGACAAATCGTCTGATCCAGCAGTACAACAAACACATCACGGCAAACCATCTCGACGTCGGCGTCGGAACCGGCTATTTCCTGGATCAATGCCGCTTCCCTTCACGCACCCCGCGCGTCGCCTTGTCAGATATCAACCGCAACTCGTTGGACTTCGCCGCCGGGCGCATTGCGAGACATTCTCCCGAAACATATCTCCGCAATGTCCTGGAACCGGTCTCCATTGATGCCGCAAACTTTGACTCCGTAGGGATTAACTACCTTCTCCACTGTCTCCCTGGAACCATCGCAGCCAAGTCCGTCATATTGGATCATCTGAAAACGCTGATGAATCCCAATGCCGTTCTCTTTGGTTCGACCTTGCTTCAGGGCGGTGTCTCTCGCAGTTGGTTAGCCAGGCGCCTGATGGCTTTCTACAATAAGAAGGGCATCTTCTCGAACCAACACGACGATCTGGACGGGTTGAAACAGGCGCTGAATCAGCGCTTTCACGATGTCTCGGTCGAGATTGTGGGATGCGCGGCGCTCTTTGCCGGACGCATCTGATCAACCCCATTCATATCGCGATCGCATACGCATAGCCCCCTACTTAGACGGCCCTCAAACCATGTCTCGCGTCGCCAGACCGGGTATCACCCCAAGCGCCTGGCACGCGAGTGCACCGCAGCGATTGGCAAACGCAACCGCCTCCGGAAGGCCCTGCCCCTCAGCCAGAGCCACCGCCAGTCCCGCGTTGAAGGCATCCCCGGCGCCGGTCGTATCGACAACCTCAACCGATACGCCTGGCACCTCCTCCTGCCCGTCCTCGGTCAGAATCAGGGCGCCTTTCTCTCCCATCGTGACGATCAAGTTGCCGACACCGCGAGCACGCAGTTGCCCGGCTAGTTCGGTCGTGTCTGAAGGATCGTCCGGTGCCAGGCCGAGGAGAATGCGCAACTCGGTCTCGTTCGGTGACAGGTAGTCCACATTCTGCAGAACGCTCTCTTCAAGAGCCGTGGCCGGCGCCGGATTGAGGATCGTGCGCACGCCGTGCTTCTTGCCCAACGCCATCGCCCGCGCCGCCGCCGCCACCGGAATCTCCAGCACCGACATCACCACGTCGCTGCGGGCGATCTGCTCTTCGACCCGGTCGACGAACGCCCCGTCCATCAGCTCGTTCGCGCCCATGTCGAGAATAATACCGTTCTCACCTTCGGGATTCAGAATGATGAAACCGACGCCCGTGGCCATCTCCTCCGTCCGCTGCATGTAGGTCGTGTCGACCCCTTCCTCGGAGTAAAGGTCGACAGCAATCTCCGCTAGCTTGTCGTCGCCGATGATACCTGCGAAGTGCGCCTGCGCGCCCAGCCGGGCCACGCCAACCGCCTGGTTCGAGCCCTTGCCGCCCGGCCCCATGTCAAAGTCTGAACCGACCAGCGTCTCGCCAAAGACAGGCATGCGCCGCGTCCGCAAGGTCATGCCCACGGCGAAGCTGCCGACAACGGTGATTACGGGCTTGGTCATCGGTGGGTCTCTCTTTCGCTGTCTGGAGTCTTATGTCGGGGAGCTACTGCGCCTCAGCTGGGCTTGGCTGGGCTGGCTGGGCTGCCTGGGCCGGCTCATTCAGGCCGATTTCCCCTGCTTTGGCGATCATGGCGTCTGCGACCTGGCGAATATCGGCCCGTTCGGCGTCGGTGGCCGCGGCAATTTCAATGGCAACCAGCTCGTCGCAGCGCCGGTGCAGGCCGTCCATGTCGGGGATGCGGTCGGGGAACTTCTCGTGGAGTGCCGTGTGCCAGCGCTTGCCGTAGGCGGCGTGAATCGTCTCGTCAGCCCAGTCGAACTCCATGTCGTGTTGGCTCATCCTGTCCTGGTACTGCGCGAAGGCTTCCGCCGGTTTTTAGTTGTTACAGATATTCTTGGTCTGTAAGTAGTGAAGCTTAGGGAGTCGAACGATCGGCTCCTGCCCGGCCGCGCTGTCGTAGATGTAGCTGCCCAGAGGCATCTCGTGCAGTGCGAAGCCCCATGCGCGCAGCCGCTCATAGCCCATCAGCACGTGGCGGCTCTCGTCGTAGGTCCAGCGTGCTGCGTCGTAGATGTATTCCCAGTCAAGGTCGTCGGCGAAGGCGTGCAGTATAGCGCCGCCCGTCTCCACCGCCCACACTTCATTCAGATGACTGACGCCGCTCCGTAGCTGCAGGTTGATCCCTTCACCGTAGGCAAAGTTGGGATCGATGATATCGGGCCAGTAGAAATGACAGAGATGGAAGCGCGGGTCCCGCGCCGGGACTTCGGCCAGCTTAAAGGGACGGCGTCCGGGCAGGTCGTTCGGCGTCGGCGCAGGATGGGCCGCTTCAAGCGACAGTCCTCCCACCTGTTCCAACCGTTCCTGCAATGCCGAGGCCCAGCGTTCTGCTTCCTGCCGCTGTCCGCGTTCAGACCCGGCCATCGCCTCCACCTGGCTTTCCAACCACCCGATCTGCGCCTCTTTCTCCTCGATCGCCAGGTTAAGCGCGCGCAGAATCGGCCCGTCGCTGAGGTCATCGGCACTGTCAATGTAACTGCGATAGGCTGACAACAGTGCGGGCTTGAAGACTTGAGCAAGCGCGAGGATGAAAGCCTGCGCGCTGGGAGCGTTTATCGATTCATCAAAGACCTCGACAAGAGGCGCGTCTTCGCCGATTTCCAGCATCCGCCTGGGATATCGCAACTCAAAGACCCGCTCCCGCAGCGCGTGCGCCGTCAGCGTATCCTGCCACGTGAAGCGCGGCAGCGTCATCTTCGCCTCCAGCGCGGCAATGCCCGCCAGCCAGGCCGACTGGCTGACGATCAGCGACCGTTCGCACCGGTAGAAGCGTTTGAGAATGGTCGCCGCGTCCAGACGCAGAAAACGTGCGCGTGAATGCTCCCCAGGCAGATAGCGAATGTTTTTGACGGTCATGGTTCCACTCTCAATTGTAAATTTTTTTAGAGGGCAAGAAAACCTGACTCTGCCCCTATCCCTTGACCGCGCCCGCCGTCAGACCGCTGATCATGTAGCGCTGCAGGAACAGGAAGAAGATAAGACCCGGCACGATGATCAGCACCGCCATCGCCATGATGTTGCCCCAAACCACCGAGCCGGCGATGCCCACAAAGAAGTTGATGCCGACCGAGAGCGGGTACTTCTCCTGGTCCTTCATCATCGTCAGCGCAAACATGAACTCCTGCCACGCGATCGTAAATGCAAACAGCGCCACAGCCGCGATGCCGGGCGCCGCCACCGGCAGAAAGA